>NZ_JBNDHZ010000022.1:0-70212 GCF_056755355.1 Luteibacter sp. HAY1-4A | reverse complement strand
AGATGTGTATAAGAGACAGAGCTGAACGAAAACCGGATCGGAGGGCATCCGGCCGGCAAACCGCCTTCCGGTTCGGCCCGGCGGCCCCGACAGTCGGCCACGCTGGGGCGCAGGAATCGCCCGGTCAGGGATGTCGTTCGAAGAGCGTCATCGGCTTGTCCCGGTAATCCGCCTGGTGGAACGGCCGATAGCCAAGCCGCTCGCCCAGGCGCACCGAAGGGAGGTTTTCCGGATCGATGAGGCAGACGGTGCGGCCTTTTCCGCGCCGCTCGAAGAACCAGTCGTGCACGGCCTGCAGGGCCTCGGTGCCGTAGCCCTTGCCGTGCGCCGAGCTCGCCAGCGCCCAGGCACCCTCGGGGAAGTCGTCGAAACGGTCGCCCAGCCCGCGATGGAAATGGGCCAGACCGGCTTCGCCCACGAAACGCCCGCCGTCCTTCTCCCGCAGCGTGAAAAGCCCATAACCGAAGGAGGTCCAGTGGCCGACGTTGCGCAGCAGCCGGATCCACGTGTCTTCTTCCGAGGCGGGGCCGCCGATGAAGTGCATGACTTTCGGGTCGGTCCTCATCGCGTTGCAGTCGTCGAAGTCCGAGATGGCGCTCGGGGTGAGGATCAGGCGCTCGGTCACGATCATGCGGTGGCGTCCTCGATAGAAACGTGGTGGGCGTCAGGCAGCGTGGCGGAAGGCGGACAGCGCGCTTTCGATGAGGCGCCAGTCCGCGCCCGGCAGGTGCGCGCCCTCCGAGAGCTGTCGGCGGAAACCGCGGGCCCCGGGTTCGCCTTGGTAAAGACCGAGGATGTGCCGGGTGATGTGCTTCAACTGCGTGCCGCGCGCCAGTTCCGCGTCGATGTAGATGCGCATCCGCTCCAGCACGTCGGCGCGCTCGGGCAGCGGCGTGCCGTAGAGATCGGCTTCAATCCGGGCGAGCACGAACGGATCGTGGTAGGCCGCCCGGCCCAGCATCACGCCGTCCACCTGGGCCAAGTGTTCCCGCACGGCTTCGACCGTGGTGATGCCGCCGTTGATGACGACGGTAAGCTCGGGGAACTCGCGCTTCAACCGGTAGACGCGCTCGTAATCGAGCGGTGGGATCTCGCGGTTTTCCTTCGGGCTCAGCCCTTCGAGCCAGGCCTTGCGCGCGTGGACGACAAGGATGCGCACGCCCGCTTCCAGCATCGTGGTGGTGAAGCGCTGCAGGTCGGCGTACTCATCCTGGTCGTCCACGCCGATACGGCACTTCACCGTCACCGGCACGTCCACGGCGTCGGCCATCGCACGGACGCACTCGCCCACCAGATCCGGTTCGCGCATGAGGCAGGCGCCGAACTTGCCCGACTGCACGCGATCCGAAGGGCAGCCGACGTTGAGGTTGACCTCGTCGTACCCTGCCTGTGCACCGAGCACCGCAGCCTTCGCCAGTTCCACCGGATCGCTGCCGCCAAGCTGGAGAGCGACGGGATGTTCCTCGTGGCTGTGCTCCAGCAGGCGCAGCTGGTTTCCGCGCACCAGCGCCGCGCTGGTCACCATCTCGGTATAGAGCCGGGCATGCGGCGACAGCAGGCGGTGGAAGTACCGGCAATGGCGGTCCGTCCAGTCCATCATGGGGGCGACGGTGAGGCGGAAGGCCGAGGGATCGATGGGTTGCATCGGAGCATTTTAGCAACCCTTCGCAGGTAACGCTCCGAGTCACCGGTCCGGGTCGATCACAGCCTGCATCAGCGCAACCTCGCCAAGGGGCGCACCCAAGGCGCGCGCGCGTTTCTCCCAACCGCGCAACGCAGTGCGCACATCCTCGACTACCCCCGCCAAGGCCTTCCTGGAAAGGCGGTAGTAGTCGGCCGTCGCCAGCAGCAAGCCCGAATCGGGAGATGGATCCCGGTCGTCGATCGCGAGAACGTGATGATCCTTGTCGGGATTCGGATTCACATCGAATGCCGGCGACAGTTGCCACCCATCGCCTGCCCGCAGGAAGCCGTGATTACGCAAGTGATCGTCGCGGTTGCCGATCAAGATGTTGAAGAGAACTCTCCGAAACAGCTGTTCAAGATCGCGCGCGATCTGCGTCGAGGTGCCGCTGGTTTCGATGACCTGGACGAGATCCAAGTAGCTATGGCCTTCGCTCTCGGCGGCGTCGAGCTGGGTCATGGCGGACGAAAACATGCGACGTGAGCTTGGGGTGCGATCGAAGCGCCGCACCGCGTAGGTATGACCGCGATCCGAGAACTGCATCAGCCGTGCCTCTGGCATGTCGATGCCCGCTTCGAGTGAGAGCTGGTAGGTCAGGAACTCCCACAATCCCACGTCGATACGGTCGTCGTTGGACGGAAACTTGGCAAGCCAAAGCTGTCCGGTCTGGTCTCGGAAACTGGCTTTCGGTCTGGCACCGCCGAGCGAAGCGCCGGGCGCCACGATTTGTTTGAACCAGCGGACCGCCTCGTCGGACAAATCGATATCGCCGCTCTCCACTTGCGCGGCGATACTTTCGAGTTGGCGCAGTTCGGTGATCGGCGGAGCGCTGAGCGTACGGTCGTCTACATAGCGCCCAGACTCTGGATCCACCAGACGCAGCGCCCCCATGCGAGACTCGTCGTTGACACCAACCAGGTAGTCCCACGCGCGAAGATTGCGCGCTTTGCGCCCGTCCTCGCGTGCTTCGATCGCCTCGCGGCGATCCATCAGGCGCTTGCCCCAGCGATCGGGGGAGCAGTCCTGAAAAGCACCCGATAGTTCGTTGGCACCAGCCCGCGCGTACTGCTGCCCAGCCCCGAAGTAAAGCTCGTGATCTATCGGGAACCCCGCGACCGCGCCGGCGCTGGCTACCCAGTCGGGGTCATACTCGAAGCTGATCGTGTCGCCCGTCCGGCTTGCCGTCTTGGACAGGTGACCCACGATGGCCGAGCCGCCGAGAGACTCGTCGTCGATCCAGACTTCCAGGCGATTCACTGTTTAGGCTTCCGCGGTCGTAATGGCTTCGACGGCGCTGGCGTTTCCTGCGTAATGGACGTCGGCGACGGCGCGGAGGTGGTGCGCGCGCGGCGCGGGGCATTGGTTCGCCGGAGTGCGTTGTCTTGCAACTCGCGACCGAGGGCGTCCTGGGCAGCAATCAGATCGATGTCGCCGGCCAGACCGAGCACAGTCAGCACCCGCAGCACGGTTGCCAGGCTGGTCGACGGGTCGCCGTTTTCGAGTTTGGCGATGGTCGGGACGCTGACCCCCACGCGCTCCGCCATTACTTCCTGGGTCATCGAACGACGCATCCGGGCAGCGCGCAGGCGCTGGCTCAGCGCCTCGATCTGGCGCTGTACACGGGGATGGGTGGGTGGAATTCGCTTCGCCATACCAAATTAAATTACATTTACTGGCCGGAAAAGCAAGTTAATTTTGGATTTATAGCTGACTGATTCAGATAATGACGGGGCGTTGAATCGCTACCGCGCCTTATCGTTAAGGCCCGGAGACCGCCTGCGGCACCGTTTCGGCAATGATCGCGGCAAGTCGCGCCACCGCGGGCGTGTGCATCTGTCCGCCATCGTGCAGGCACAGGCGACGTGGAGCTTCGGGCAAGGGCGGCAGGCCGCACGACGCATCCAAGGCGACTACTCCCGGCGGCAAGCCTGCCGCCGTGCGCAGCGTCACGCCGAGGCCAGCCTCTACCGCGGCCCACAGACCGTGGAGGCTCGGCGACGTGAAGGCGATGCGCCAGCGCATGCCTGCGCGATCGAGTGCGGCAATCGCGGCCTGCCGGAACATGCACGGTGCCTCGAGCACCGCCAGCGGAACTGGCTCGCCTTCCGTCCGTGCCGGGCTGTCGTCGCCGGCACCGATCCACACGTCTTGAAGCTGCGCCAGTACCCGGGCGTCGGAGCGCGTCTCGGCACCGAGCGCCAGCACGAGGTCGAACGCACGCTCGTCCAGCCTCTCCAGGAGACGCCCGTTGCGATCGACCGCCGCTTCGATGCGCACGCCCGGGTGGGCTCGCTTGAACTGCCCGAGCACCCGCGGCAGCCATCCGTCCGCGAGGTCGCCTGGGAGGCCGAAGCGAACGCTTCCCTCCACCGCACACCCACGCACGGCCGCCACGGCTTCTTCATTGAGGCTAAGCAGCCGGCTCGCGTAAGCCAGCAACACCTCACCCGCTTCGGTGGGCACCAGTCCGCGACCCTGCTTCTGGAAGAGCGGCACCCCTAGCTGCGCCTCGATCCGGCGGACCTGAAGGCTTACCGCCGATTGCGAGCGGCCGACGAAATCGGCCGCCCGGGCGAAGCCGCCCAGTCGCTGGGCCGCCACGAGGGTTCGCAAAACATCGAGGTCCAAGGCCGGAAGCGGCATGCTTCGGTTTCACAAAAGTGTTTGATGAGAATTACCACATTTTCTTATACGGGCGAAGCGCCTAAAAAGGCCGCACCAGCAAGCGGAGAACCTCATGAAGTCACTTTGGGTACTGATGGCCGGTACGCTCGCCTGCCACGCAGCGGTTGCCGGGCAGACAACGATGCTGAAAAAAGACGCCGCATCCCTGGAGGGAACATGGACGCTACAGGCGGCGGACGTGATCCATGCCGATGGCCGCAAGGCGCAGGACTATGGCGCGTCGCCGAAAGGGCTGCTCATGATCGACGCGCAGGGACGCTACTCGTTGCAGATCTTCCGCGCCGATCGCCCGCGCTTTGCCTCGGGCGATCGCGCGAAGGGAACGCCGCAGGAATACGAGGTCGCGGTCCTCGGCACGAGCACCCATATCGGCAACGTGACGGTCGACCCCGCGGCCCACACACTCACCTTCCATATCGACGCCGGTTCGTTTCCGAACCAGGACGGCACCGTGCAGAAGCGCACCTACGAACTCACCGGAGACGTGCTGAGCTACAAAGTGGCGCCCCGGCCGAATGGCGACGTGCCCGTTTCCGTGTGGCGGCGCCTGCCGGATCAATGATGGTGCGCACCGGCAGGCGTTCCGTCCGCCCAGGTCGATGTCCCCACGAGGAACACGAGCATGGGCGGCAGGCCGCTCGTCTGCGAAGCGTCCTTGGGAAACATGAACCAGTAGGGGCTGGCCATCACCGGTGAACCCTCGACGTTGGCGCCCCACTCGCCCGCGTCCTTCGCCAGCGTGTCGAACATGAGGTGGGGCATGTTGTGCTCGCCCTCGTCGGTCAGGTACGACGATTTCGACATCATGTAATCCATGGCGCCCGGCTCCAGCGGTGGCAATTGCTTCTTGGCGTACGCGTCCCTGACAGCGGCAAGCATCTCATCCTTGGAACGGCCGGCCATCGCCAGACGGGCGCGCAGCTTGAAGATGGGCACGATGGCGCGGGCCGCCTGCGGGTTCATGCAATCCGCGGCAAGGATCTTCGGGTTCCAGAATTCCGGCCAGTCGAACGGTCCGGTCCAGCTCCTGCCCACTACGCAGACGAATCCGTTCTTGCCTTCGACGGCGGTTTCGTAACCTTTGCGTCCCAGCACGAGAACGGTGGCGTCACCCGAGACGGACGGCGGGGCCGCGCTCCGCGCCAGCGTGACTTCGGCCTCGCGGCTTTTCATCAGGTATTGCTCGGCGGGGGCCATCTTCGGATACGGCGCGGCAGCATTGGCCTTCTGCGCATCCTGCGAAACGGCCGGCTGCGATGCGCCGACCATCGCAAGCAGCGCCAACCCGGCAAACTTGATCGAGCGATTGGAGTTCTTCATGAAGGATCTCCTGGAGAGTGATCAGTTGGGGTTGGGCATGAAGAAGATTTCCCTTATCTCCACCTGCCCTCGCGTGGCGGACGCACCCTTGCGTGCCCACGCGAGCGCTTCGTCCATGTCGGCGCATTCCAGAATCCAGAAGCCTCCAATGTGTTCCTTGGTTTCGAGGTAGGGACCGTCGGTAATGGCGACCTCGCCATCGGCCTGCGTCCGCAGCGATTTCGCGGCGCCCAGCCCGCAGGCGAACTTCCTGACTCCGGCGGCGATCATTTCCTCGTTCAGCGCATGGATGTCGCGGCCCATGGCTTCGTCGACCGTGGAAGGATCGAAATCGTCGGGGAGGTAACCAGCAACGAGATACTGCGGCATGTGTCTTCTCCTGGAGGGGTGTCAGGCGGGCCCAGTGCCTACCTTGACTAGACGTCGAACGGAGCGGGCCGTTTTCGACACTGCCTCGATTTTTTTATTTCACCCGTTTGGCGGGCGCCTTGCGCGGCGCCGCGTTCCGCTCCACCGCCGCCCGGATCAACGCCTTGAACGCCTTGGCATCGATGACCTCACCTTCCCCGATATCGATGGCACGACGTACGTTGCCGTCGAGGCTGGCATTGAACAGGTTCGCTGGATCCTTCAACGAGGCGCCCTTCGCGAAAGTCAGCTTCACCTTCCCTTTGTAGGTCTCTCCAGTACAGACGATGCCCCCATGCGACCACACGGGCGTGCCCCGCCATTTCAGTTCCTCGACGATGTCGGGGGCCGCCTCGTGGATGAGTTCGCGCAACCTGGCCAGCGTGTCCCCGCGCCAGTCGCCGAGGTCGGCAATGCGCTGGTCGATTTCACTCAATCTGCTCATGTTTTCCCCTCCCCTTCAGCCCCACAGACGATAGCATCGTGACGAGCCGGGCCGCTCGTTCGACCGGGTATGTACACGACGTTTCTCATGATCGTCCGATAGCGTTTTCCCGCCGTCGCGTGTCGAATCGCGCATCGCGGTTGCAGGTTTGACGTGGCCGGATTGCGTTGCGAAGGTTCGCGCCCCTCCGCCCCATGGAACGACGCGATGAAAGCGAAGCATGCCCGCACATCGACAATCCTCGGCTCAACGGTTCTGGTCGCCACCTTATCCTGTTCCGCCACGAGCGCGGAAACGAGCTACTTCTCCTTCGTGTCCACCGCCGGCATCCACACCGCGCCACACGAGTTCGTCTTCGCCGTCGACGATGCGGCGACGATCGCGAAACTTCGCGACATCGTGGTCAATGCCAGCGACATTCCTCCGCGCAACCAACGCATCACCGGCATGATCGAAACGACACGCGCGGCCTACAACGCCGAATGGCCGTTCCACCTCGTGCCCTCGACCGTGCGCCTCAGTGAGGGGCTCGACACCGAGGCGTGCGATGCCACGCCGTTCATGATCGAAGAGAACCTTCATCTGGTCGGACAGGGCTTCCTTCCCGGCACCTTCTGGTGCCCGTGGTCCATGCGCATCGTGCGCGAAGTGCTTGCGCCGAGGTAACCGATGCATCGCACCGCGCCGACGTCACGGCACGCTGCGTCCGCAGCGCGGCGGCCATAACTCCTTGCCGTCGCGGTGCCAGATGAAGAATTCGCCCGAGCGTGGTTCGCCGGTATCGCGCGAAAACAGCATCGACTTTCCCGTGGGCGAAAACACGGCACCGATTTCCGAGCCGTTGACATTGATGTCGGGACCGAGCTTCACCCGCGACGACCACCCGCTGCCGGTTTTTCGCGATTCGAAATAGCCGGCATCCGTGGCAAGCACCATGCTCCTGCCATCAGGCGACGGCAGCGCCTCGTATTCGTTTCCCGCGGTGTTCAAACCCGGGCCCGCATTCTCCACAACCCATTGGCCCGACGCATCCTGCCGGGCCCGCCAGATGTCGTTCTTTCTCGCGCCACCCGGGCGATTCGATCCGAAGTACAACCAACCGTCGGGCGCGAGCCGCGGAAACCACTCGGCCTCGTCGGAGTTCACCGGCGCAGGCAGACGCACCGGTTGCCCCCAGTGTCCGCCCGCATCGCGGTCGACCCGCCAGATGTCGAGGTCCTTGCTTTTCATGCCCCCGGTGGCCCGAGATGAGATGTAGTACAGGTGGGCACCGTCAGGGGTGAACCAGGGGTCTGCTTCCAACCCTTTTCCAACGAACGAAGGCGCCTTCGGCCTCGACCAATGATCGCCCTCGCAATGCGACGCGAGGATGCGCCACCCTGCGAAAGACTTGTCGCTGCGTACGAAGTACATGTCGTCGCCACGCGGATCGAAGGCCGCGTGCGATTCGAACAGTTCGCTGGACACCCCCGTCGGGCGCCAGGGTTCCACTGCAGTCGTCGGCGACGCGCCGCTCGTTGCGGGATCGACGGACTGCCGGCCCTGCGCGACCGATGCCGGCGCTGTCGGCAGTACAAGGAAGGCGAGTGCGATCAAGCGACGCATGCGGGCTACCTCATACGTTTTTCGAAGGCATGAAGGCTGCCGCGATATCGGCGACCGGCTTGCGCAGGATCGTCTCGTTGAACGTCAGCGGCAAGCCGCCGTCGATCACGTCGCCAGTCACGATATCGGCCTTCGCAAGCCGTTCCTTCAAGCCCGTGGCGACACGGTCGTCCAATGTAAGGAACGCGATGTTGCTACCGTTCGGCACGCGGCGCACGGCGATGCCGGGGATGGCGGCGAGTTGGCCCAGCAGTTCCTCGCCCGCCGCACGGACACGAACGAAACGTTCGCCGAATCCGTCGAGCGACTGCTCCGCGATGGCGGCCGCCATCCAGCCATGGAAGATCGCCCCGCCGAATACATGGCGGGCCTGCCGTGCCTTCGCCACGAAGTCCTTGCTGCCCGCGAGGATCGCGCCGAACGGCGCGCCCAGGTATTTGTAGAGCGACACATACACCGAGTCGAACGGCGCGCAGTAGCGCCGGATGTCGAAATCCTTGCTGCCGTACATCAGGAGAAGGCGTGCGCCATCGAGGTGCATACCCGCGCCCTTGCTTCGCGCCAGCGCGCCGATTTTCGAAACGGTTTCCTGCGACACCGCCGCGCCGTCCAGGCGACGCACCGGGCTTTCGATGGACACCGCACCGACTTCGATCGGATACGGCTTTTCCGCGCTCTGCGCGAAGGCCGCCGCGATGCCGTCATACAGGGTATCCGATGCCCCGCCGTCGACCGGCACGGGATTGAGCGAATTCATCACGGCCACCGCGTCGGCTTCGTCGCGGTAAACATGGCTTTCCTTCTGGAGCAGCACGCGCGAGTGGCTGCCGCTCAGCAGGCGCAGCGCAATCTGGTTCGCCATCGTGCCCGTCGGCATGAACGCGGCATCCTCCTTGCCGAGCAACGCGGCGAACTTCGCCTCGAGCGACGTCACCGCGCCTTCGGCGAGATAGAAATCGCTCACGTCGCGGCGCTCTCCGACGACACCGGCGAGCTTTGCCGGATACTCGCCCGGTTTCGTGAAGAGGCTGTCGCCCCGGAGCGCCACGATGCGCTCGGACGCCGTGCCCTTCCCCGTACGACCGGTCAAGGCGGCGGCCCGAGCCAACGGAACGCCTCCGGCAACCAAGGTAAGCGCCCCAAGAGGCACGGCCTGCATGAATTCGCGACGATTGACCATCCCTAACCCCTCCGCGAGCACGGCCCCCCGGCCGCTTCGGCCAAGCCTCGCACGGGATGCCAGGCCGCGCCTATGCCGGAAGCCCTGCACGCCCCGCGCGCAGGCACTAGAATGCCCGCCCCGTCGCCGTCACCCCCAAGCCAGCCCGCAATGCACATTGTCATCAACGAAGAACTGAAGGCCTACATCGATCCGCTCACGCCGGACGAATACGAGGCGCTCGAGCGGAGCCTGCTCGCCGAGGGATGCCGCGACGCGCTGGTGCTCTGGGGCGACACGCTGGTGGACGGCCACAATCGCTACGGCATCTGCCGCAAGCACGACATCCCGTTCAAGACGGTACAGAACGAGCGCTTCCAGTCGCTGGACGACGTGCACCTGTGGATGATCGAACAGCACCTGGGCCGGCGCAGCGTCTCGGACTTCCAGCGTGGCGTGCTCGCGCTGCGCAAGCGCGAGATCCTGGCCGAGCGCCGCGCCCGCGCGGCCGCGGCCGAGGACGGCGAGCCGGTGGCCGACGTACCCTTCGATACCACGGGTGCCCAGCCCGCGGCATCGAAGGCGCCGCGCCCGGCGGCGACCGAAACCCGCAAGGAGATCGCCCGCGAGGCGCGGATCAGTAGCAACCAGGTCGGGATGATCGAAAAGATCCGCAAGGAAGCCGCTCCCGAAGTCGTGGCCGCCGTGAAATCCGGCACCTTGTCCATCAGCGCCGCTGCCGCGGTGGCAACCCTGCCGGAAGAGGAGCAGAAGGCCGCGGCCATTGCCGGCGATGCGGAACTCAAGGAAGCGGCGAAGCGGGTCCGCGAATCGAAGCGGAAGCCGCGCGAAAAGCCTACCGACGAGGTAAAGGCCCTGCGCGAGCAGGTGGCCGAACTGGAGGCGGAAAACCGCAACCTCCGCCGCGAGATCGACGCCCTGCGCGCCCGGCTGGGCGAAGGCACGCCGGAGGACGCGGAAGAGGCCCTGGCGGAGTAAGGTGGGAAGCGGCCGGGAACTCGGACGGGCGTCCGGTGATCCAAGCCGGGTACACCGGACGCGCCCTCGAGCGTTCGAAGGCCAGAACCCGGAGCTTCCCATGAAAACCTTCCTCGCCCTCGTCGCCACTACCCTCGTCGCCACGGCGGCGGCCGCACAGGACAAGCCGCTCAACCTGAAGCTGCCCGCGGACTACGTGCCGGCACCGGCCAGCACGGCGGCGGCACCGGCCGGTTCTCCCAGCCAGGCCACGCCCATAGCCACCAAGAGCGGCGAGAGCGTCGCCGTCACACCCTCTCGCCCGAAAGACCCGCCCGGCACCTACTACGGCGATACCAGCGGCCGCATGCAGGGCGTCGAGGTTGCCGACGACGCGCCCCGCTGCGACGACGCCACCTATAACAAGCCCCAGGTGCACGGCAGCCTGACCACCGGGGTGGTCAGCGCCAGCCACGGCGGCAGCGGTAGCTACCAGGGCGGCGCGGTCAGCCTCAGCCAGGCCTTCGGCAGCTGCGAACACCCCACGGGCGGCGTCAGCATCTCGGTCGGCGGCACCCAGGGACACTTCGGCCGCGGGCGCTGGTGACGCGCGCGGCGGGCGTGAATCGCCGGCCGCTGTTCCAAACCAAGGCACCTGCACGAGGAAAGCGCGACGGGGTCCCGGTAACGAACGAGGCGGCACGCTAGCATCGGCGTGTCGTCCCGGTCGAGGCAGCCCTCCATGCCGCAGTCTTCCGCGCTTTCCCAAAGGGGCCAGTTCCGCCAGATGTACATGGGGCTCAAGGCCCAGCACCGGCTCGACAGCACGCCGGTGATCCTGTGCGAGGGGGACTCATGGTTCTCCACGCCATTGGCAATGAACCTGCTCGACTGGATCGTCTCGCCGGCACCGGAGGACGAGGAACGCGGTGTACCGCAGTTCGGCAACGGCGGCCTGTTCTTCCGGGTGGAGCGCAGCGGCGACCAGGCCGCGCCACAGAAGGAACATCCGGGCCGGTCCATGTTCACCAAGGACAACGTGGACGACCTGCTGGGCTGGTTCACGCGCTATGCGTTCGACGCCGTGCTGCTCAGTGCCGGAGGCAACGACTTCGTGGACACATGGCTGCATCGCGCGTTGGCCGGCCGCCGAGGCTTGAGTGCCAGCCAGGCTTTCGCCGTGATCGAGGCCACCGGCCGCTACGACGAGGTGCGGAAGGCGTACGAATACTTCGTGGGCGCATTTCATCAAGCGCGGCCGGGCGTTCCCATCCTGGCGCATACCTACGATTATCCCCGCCGCATCGGCACCGAGGCTGCGCTGGGCCTGGGCAACCTGGGCGTGGCGGCGTTGCTGAAGAAGTCGATGGGACCCTGGATCGGACCGAACATCGAACACGTGATCGACGGCGGCATCGAGGCGTGGCGAGAGTTCGCGCGCCTGCTCATCGACGGATTCGTCGCACGGGTACTCGAACCGCTGAAGCGCGACACGCGCTTCGGCGGCATGTTCGACTACGTGGATCTTCGCGGCACTCTCACTACCGACGCCCAGTGGCACGACGAGATGCATCCCACCGAAGCGGGCTTCCACGAGCTTGCCGTGATTTTCCGGACGGCGCTGCTTGCGAAGCTACCGCCCGCCAAACGTGGCGTGGAAGACAACGATGCGATCGACGGCCGTGGGCACGGGGTCGTCACTGCGTAGCCACGGCATCCGCGCAAAGGTGCGCGAACACGGGCCGAGGGTCACGATGCGCACGGGGCGCCTTCGCGCCTCCAGTTCGATCTTCGCCGCGACGTCGCGCAGGATCGTGCCGACGAAGGGCGTGAACAGATAGAACACCGTCGCCGTCGACAGGTCCGCATCGCGCGCGTCACCCTCGACGATCGACACGTCGCTCAAGCCCAATGCCCGCGCGGCGTCCATGGCGCTCGCGACGTAGGCAGGCTCGCGTTCCACGCCCACGGTGCGGGCACCGGTCAGCACGTTGACGAGCATGGGCACATGGCCAAGGCCCGCTCCGAGATCCAGCACCACGTCGTGTGAGGCGATGGCCGCACGTCGTACGCCATCGACAATATGCCGCGCCGGCGTCGGCTGGTAGAAAACCATCTCCGGCGGCGGCGCCGGACGCTCGACATGCGGTTCCCGCAGGTCGAGCACACCCGCAAGCAGATGATCCAGCATGTCGTAATGCTGTCCTGTGGGGATGCCCACTTCCAGCCAAGGCTCGAGAGCCGAGAGGCCTTCACCGCGCCGGATCGCATCACGAATCGACGCGAACCCATCGCGATCGAGAGCCGCCATGGCGTCCAGCAAGTCGACGGCCCGCGCCTGCAACGCTGCGTCCTGCGCACCGAGCAGGAGCAACTCCAGGCGATCCGCAGCCTCCGCGCGCCAGAGGAACGCAGAAGGCTGGCGCCAGCCTTCCTGCTGCTCGAGGAAGATGACGGTAGAGGCGAGCGAATCCATGGGCGCGAATGGTAACGTGTCGGGACACCGTCGACAGGAACCCCGGATGAAACCCGTACGCCTTCCGCCTGCTCCTTGCCGCCTCGCCGCTACCCTGGCGATGTTCGTGAGCCTCCCCGCCTTCGCCACGCCGCCGCTTGCCACGCTCGTGTTCCGCGACGGCGGACGCCCCGTGCTGAGCATCACCGATCCGCACGGACTTCCGCTGGTGGACGAGACGCTCGGCCTACGGACGGTGGATGCCGACCTCACCCACGACCTCAAGCTGGTCGCCACGAGCCAGCGCCAGCTCACCGAGCGCTATCGCATGACGGTGGGCAAACGTCTCGACCGCAACGCCAATCTCTCGGAGACGCGCTACGCGTTGCAGAACGCCAAGGGCCAGAAGCTGGACATCGTGGTACGCGTGGCGAACGACGGCGTGGCGTTCCGCTACGAACTGCCCGGCGTGTCGAGCACCACGGTCACCGGCGAAGCCACCAGCTTCACCGTGCCGGCCACGGCGAAGGCGTGGCTGCTGCCGTACAACCCGCAGTACGAGAAGGAGCGGATCGAGACCACGGCAGGCGCTGCCGCCACGGGAGATTTCGGTTACCCATCGTTGTTCCGCATCGGCGACAACTATGTGCTCGTGACAGAAGCCAACGCCGATGGCCGCTACGACGGCAGCCGCCTCACGCATGCCGCGAACAGCGGAACCTACACGCTGACACTCGCCGACGCACGTGTGGAAAGCACGGGCGTCACGCCGTGGCGCACCGTGATCGCGGGCGACCTGGCGACGGTCACCGAGTCCACGCTGGTCGACGACCTTGCCGATCCCGCGCGGTTCGCGGACACGTCCTGGGTGCGGCCGGGCAAGGTGGCGTGGTCGTGGTTGAGCGAACACGAGAGTCCGTCGAACGCGGAGCGACAGAAGGCCTACGTCGACTTCGCCTCGCGCAATCGCATTCCCTACGTGCTCGTGGATGAAGGCTGGAGCGACGCGTGGGTACCTGACCTGGTGCGCTACGCCAATGCGAAACATGTCGACATCCTGCTCTGGTTCCACTGGTCGAAGCTCGACACACCGGCCAAGCGCATGGCCGAGCTGACGAAGGTGAAAGGATGGGGCGTGAAGGGCGTGAAGGTCGATTTCATGGAATCGGATTCGCAGGCCCGCTATCGCTGGTACGACGCCACCCTTGCCGACACCGCCCGGCTGCAGCTCATGATCAATTTCCACGGCGCCACCATTCCGCATGGCCTGGCCCGCACGTGGCCGCACCTCATGACCATGGAAGGCGTACGTGGTGCGGAGAACGATCCGCCCGCTGTCGGCAACACGATCCAGCCATTCACGCGGAACGTGGTCGGTTCCATGGATTACACGCCGGTGGCGCTCGATGCCGGACGAAAGGAAGCATCCATCGCGCACGAAGTGGCCCTGCCCATCGTGTTCGAGTCCGGCTGGACGCACCTCGCCGACCGCCCGGAAGCATACGAAAAGCGGCCGCAGGCACTCGCCTTCCTCGACCAGATACCTACGGTGTGGGACGAGACGAAGCTGGTTGCCGGCACCCCCGGCCAGGACGCCGTGTTCGCCCGGCGCAGCGGGGACCGCTGGTTCATCGGCGCCATCGCCGCCGGACCCGCGCGCCGCCTTACCGTGCCGCTTGCCTCGCTCGGCGTCGGCCCCTGGCACGCCGATATCGTGCGCGACGGGAGCGGCCGCGGCGACGTGCTGCACTCGGCTCAGAACGTCACCGCCGATGGATCGTTGTCCTTCGACGTGCCGGTGAACGGCGGATTCGCGGCCATCCTCTGTCCCGTGGCCAAGGGCCAGTTCGCGAACGGCTGCTACCGCTGACGAACGGCATCGCGTAACCGGCGCCACCACCGCCCGACGGGCGTGTGGAGGCCCGGGAACGCGCGCTCCAGCGGCAGGCGCGCCATCACCTCGGTGCCGCCCGCACTGCGCACGGCGATGGATACGGTACCGCCCATTGCGGCGGCGCGTTCGCGCATACCGCGCAAACCCCAGTGGCCCTCGCGGCCGTCGCGCAGCAGTTCTTCGTCGATACCCCGGCCATCGTCGCGCACGGCGAGCACCAGATCGCAGCGGTCGACGCGGAGGTCGACGTCGATGCGCGTGGCGTCGGCATGGGCGATGGCGTTGTGCACCGCCTCGCGGGCGATACCGAACAATTCGTCACGCGCCAGCGCACCCAGGTTGCGTACGTCGACATCCACGTTCACCACCACCGGTACAGCATGTTCCGCCGCAAAGGCGGCGGCGAGAGCGCGCAGCGCGACATCGAGGCGCGTGGATTCGCCAACGTGCGCGCGCAGGTCGCGCACGCGATCGCGTGCTTCCACCAGCGCTTCGTCGGCGCGGTCGAGCGCACGCTCCATGGCGTCGCGCAGGGGGTCGCCAGGAGGCACCTTGTTGGCGATCGCCTGGAATCGCATCGAGAGGCCCTGGATGCTTTGCAACAAGGTGTCGTGCAACTCCCTCGCGATACGCTCGCGCTCGGCGTGGCGCTCCTGCAGGCGTGCGCGCAGCTGCGACGCGATCCTGCGCAGCCGGATGAGGAAAGCCACCCAGATCAGCACGGCCACGAGCGCCAGGCAAACAAGGAAGAACCACGGCATCTGGTAGAACGCGCGGGCCACGGTGACCGTGATCGACGCGCCGGCATCGTTCGCGACGCCATCTTCGTTCGTCGCGGTCACGTGGAATACATACTGCCCCGGCGCCGGATCCGTGTAGACCGCCTCGCGATCGTCGCCGGCGTCGCGCCAGCGCGTGTCCAGGCCTTCCATCCGGTAACGGAAGCGCACGCGTTCGGGCATGGTCAGGCTGGTGGACGTGAACGCGATGCGCAGGCGTTCCGTTCCCGCGGGCAGATGCATCGTGGGCGCCGCGGGCCACGTTCCCACATCGGTCGAAACGCTGCGGATCGACACCTGCGGCGGCAGACGGTTCCGCGGCACGTCCGCGGGATCGATCGACACGATGCCGCTCGTCGTGGCGAACCACAGGCGCCCGTCTTCCGCGAGCACGGCCGTCGGAAGCGGCCGGAACTGCGCGGGCGTTCCCGGCAGGCCGTCAAGCGAATTGAACCACTCTACCGGCGGCCGGTAGGAAACATCCTCCAGCGCACGGGCCATGTCCTGCGCACGGATGTGCGCGATACCTTGGGCGGCGTTCGCCCAGATATCGCCGCGGCGGTCGCGGACCAGACCGGAGACGCCGCGCAGGGGTTCGCCCAGCGTGCCGACCATGTGCGCGCGCGCCCCGACGACGACTCCGATGCCGAGTTCGCCACCCACCCACATCGCCTCGCCGTCCTCGAGCAAGGCGGTGACATTGCCCACGGCCAGGCCCTGGGCGGCGCCGAGGCGGGTGTCTTCATGGCCCCGGCGAACCAGGATGGCGTTACGCGCGAAGCCCATCCAGAGGCCACCCTTGCGGTCGCGGGCAAGCACGAGCGGCGAGGGATCGTTGGCGAACGCCGGGAGTGGATCGTGTTCCCAGCCGCCTTCGGTGAAATGGAACACCCCGGGGCGGTTGATCGAGACCCAGACCCCGCCCGCACCATCGCCAGCGATCGCCTGCACGCCGGAGTAATCGGCGAACGGCAAGGCCGCGTACGGTTCGGGCACCCCGCCGTGGAGACGCCAGATCCCGTTCGGGCCACCCAGCCACGTGCTGTCGCCGTCGCGACTTGCGGCGGTAATCGGCTCGTGCAGCGGCGTGGACGCCGCAGCCGTGGCATCCATCCGCATCAGCGGCCGGTTCTTCGTACCCACCCACACGCCATGGCCGGGCGCCGCGGCCATGGCGAAATCGGTGGCGCCGGGTGATGTCAGCGCGGGCAGCAACCGGCTCACGCGGAAACGGTCGAGGCCCCTGCTGCCACCCACCCAGATATTGCCTTCGCAATCCTGCAGTACCGCGCTGACGTAATCGGAACTGAGGCCGTCACGTTCCACGAAACGTTGGGCCTCCTGCCCTTCCGCACCGATCTCCCTCCCGGCGAGGTCTCCCACGCGCGGCACGCGCCGGATGCCGTCGCCGAGGGTCGGCATCCACAAGGCACCGTCGCGATCGAACAGAAGACCCGCGGACGCGAGCCGCAACACCGGGCCTGCAGCCCCGGGATCGCCCCTGCCCGTCCATGCCGGACGCACACCCCCGTCGGCTTCGGCCACCCAGATCGAGCCGTCGGGTGCTTCCGCGATACGGTTCACCCTGCCGACGGAGCGGGTGGCGACCTCGAAGCGCGTGCCGCCCGGGGGCAGCCAGGCAAGCGCGTCTTCCGTGGCGACCCAGAGGCGACCTTCGCGATCGACCGAGAGATTGCGCGCCCGCGCGCCCGGCAAGCCCATCGACGCCTGCACGAGCCGCCAGCGCCCGTGCTCGAATTGCACCAGTCCGTTGAAGGTAGCGCCCCAGATGCGGCCATCGGGCGTGCCGCCGATGGCGTAGACCGTTCCCGAAGGGAGCCCCGCCGCGGCGGCATAGTGGGTGGCCCGGTCACCATCGACGAAACTGGCCACGCCATAACGGAACCCGACCCACAGTCCTCCGGACGGCGGCGCGTACAGCGACGCGACGCTGGATGCGAGGAAGTCGCCACCTGTCCGCGGCCGGTAGCGCTCGAAGCGCACACCGTCGAAACGGTACAGGCCCGTCTGGGTGCCCAGCCACAGGTAACCGTCCGCGGTTTGCGCCAACGCCGTGACCTGCCCGGGCGCGCCTTCACGCACCGTCCAAGCCGTGTGGTAGTACTGCGCGATGTTGCGATCGCGCTCGTCCATCGCCTGCGCCATGCGTGCGAACGCCAGCCATCCGGCCACAAGCAGCCAGACAAACGTCCACACGGTCGTCGCACGCCTCGAAGGCATTCGCGGTCCTCAGATCAGCTGGCAAAGATAGCGCGGGACGTCGCTCAGCGGGCGATACCCATCTCGCGCAGGAACTCCAGCGAATCGGCCAGCACACGAGCCGCCGCCGGGGAGCGCTCCGGCGAAGCGAGCACGTGGGCCGCGTGATCGTAGGCCTGCAACCGCCGGCACGCCGCCGGCGTACCCAGCCATGCGAACGCCTCGCGCATGGCCGCGACCGAAGTAAGCGTGTCGCGGTCGCCTTCACCGCCGTCCCAGACGCCGAAGAACACTGGGCACGTGACATGGCCCAGGTGCTCGGGCCGCATCCATTCGAGGAAGAGCCGGGCGATGGCGCGGTAGCCGTCGGAATGCACCACGGACGACCAGTAGCGTCGCTGGAAGGGCGAGCGTTCGCCGGGAGGCACCACCGGCCCTTGCAGCAGAACGGCCGCACGCAGTTGCTCGGGATCGTGCACACGGATGCCGGGCGACCACGCCACCAGGGCCTCGACGGCTTCCGGACGGCGCGCGGCAAGGTCGAGTGCGAGCGATGCGCCCATCGAGGTGGCGACGAGCACGACGCGCTCTCCCAGGTGCAATCCAATGTCCAGCGCCTCGTCCGCGTTGACGCGCCAACGCTCCGGCGTGATTCCCGCCATGGCATCGGGCAACTCGCTTCCGTGTCCGTCCAGGCGATTGAGGAACAGGTGCGCGGAACAGGCCTCGGCGATCGTGCGATGGGCAGGCGCGCCTTCCGCCTGGCTGGCGGTGAACCCGTGCAGGTAAACGACGGCGCGGGGTTGCCTCGTATGCGGCAGGCCTGTGCCGAAAACGATCCGCGCTTCGTTGTCGGGCTTGAGGCCCGCTACAGTGCGTTCTTTTCGCTCGATGTCCGCCGCGAGATCGTCCAGTGCCGTCACGCGTCGGCCGCCGCGCCAACCTGCTCCCGCTGCACGGTCACGAAGCGATGGACCGATCGGGTGAGGCTTTCCACCTCGGCCATGGCGGCGCGCATGTCGATGCCTGCCTCGACGATCACGGCGATGTCGTCGCAGACGCGACGGGTGCCGGGGACGCCCAGGTTGCCGAGCACGTTGCGCAGCGCATGCACGGCCTCGGACGCGGCGGCAACATCCTGGGAAAGGATGGCGCCACGCAGGTTCTCCAGCTGATTGGCCGCGCTGCGCGCGCACAACTCGACGAACTCGCCGAATTCCTCGCGGCTGCTGAGCGCGCGCATGTCGTCGAGCGGCGACGCGTCCCTTGCCGGCACGGCTTCCACCATCGGCTGCCAGAGCCGCGCGGCATGTTCCAGGCGGCGTTCTTCCGCCACGGCCTCGATCACGTCGAGCAGGCGCTGCGCCGCGATCGGTTTCGTGAGGTAGGCGCGCGCGCCCGCCTTGAACGCGATGCGCACGGCGTCGTGGCTCGAATCGGCGCTGAGCATCACGATAGGCGGCACGCTGCCCGAGCGGCGCGCGGCCTCGATCCGGCCCAGCACATCCCAGCCGGAACTGCCGGGCATGTGCAGGTCCATGAAGATAAGGTCGAACGGCTCGCTGGCCAGGCGCTCAAGGGCTTCGTCACCGTCAGCGCTGAAGACGGTGCGATGGCCGGCACGCTCCAGGATGCGCCCGACGATCTCGCGGTTCGCGGCATTGTCGTCGACCACGAGGCAGCGCTGCGAGGGAACGCGACCGCGATGGTCGTCCAGCAAATCGGCCAACGGCATCTCCGACGCACTGCGCGCACCGGCGGCGGCGCGCGGCAGGGGGAAGCGCCAGCTGAAGACCGAACCGCCGATGGGGTTGTCCGCGACGTCGAGTTGCCCGCGCATCTGTTC
This sequence comes from Luteibacter sp. HAY1-4A, assembly GCF_056755355.1. Classification (NCBI taxonomy): domain Bacteria; kingdom Pseudomonadati; phylum Pseudomonadota; class Gammaproteobacteria; order Lysobacterales; family Rhodanobacteraceae; genus Luteibacter; species Luteibacter sp. HAY1-4A. Next base: position 50,734 of record NZ_JBNDHZ010000022.1, on the reverse strand, counting down.
CGACACGTTGCGCACGATATACAGGCCCAGCCCCACGCCCTCCTGGCGACGGGTCTCCCCGGTGCTCAGCTGGTGGAAGGGGTCGAAGATGCGCTGCTTGTCGACGTCGGCGATGCCGATCCCGGTGTCGGTCACCGTGCAGACGATGGTGGGATCGCGTCCGGCGCCGCTCTCGACGAGTTCGATGCGAACGTCCACCGAGCCGCCCGGCGGCGTGAACTTCAGGGCATTCGACGCGAGGTTCGACAGCACCTGTTCTATGCGCCCTGGATCGCCGGTGAAGACGCCTTCCACGGATGCGTCGCGTGCGAGGCTGAAAACGATGCGCTTCTCGGCGGCGAACGGACGGCAGACGGCGCCGACCGTCGCCAGCACTTCGTCGAACGCGAACACCTGGTGGCGCAAGGTGAAGCTGCCGCCGGCGAACGACGCCACGTCGAGCACCGCGTTCACACGATGCAGCAGCGCGTTGGCGTTGGTGGAAAGCAGTGCGACCAGGCCGCGCTGGTCGTCGCTCATCACCGACGTATCGATGAGCGAGGCGGCATGGATCACGGTGCCCAGCGGGGTCCGCATCTCATGGCTCATCATGGAAATGAAGCGATGCTGCGCCTCGCGCGAAGCGATGGCTTCCGCGGACACCTCGCGCAAGGCTTCGGTCATCCTGTAGAGCGTCATCGGGAGCACGATCACGAGGCCCAGCGCATAGAGCGCATAGGCGGGCCGGGCGACCCAGTAGCCGTCCGGCGCGACATTCAGCAGGATGAGCACCGAAGCGGCCACGCCCGCTACGAACGCCTTGCGGCTGTAACGTACGCCCAGCGCGACCGAAAGGAACGGCAGCACCGCGGTCAGCGTGATGAGCAGCATGAACGCGGTCTTGAGCAGGATCGCGACCATCACGAAGTTCGCCACGCTGCCGATCGCGTCTATCGCCGTGTTCTGGCGCAGGGAGCCGGCGCGCACGCCGAGCATCCACACCGTGCTGAGCACGAACAGCGCAAGGGCGACGGGGACGGCACGCTGTGCCTCGATGGCCATCTTGTCCGGACCATGCAGCCACGCCGCGGTCCAGACGACGATGAAACCGAGGATCACCGCGCGCATCAGGGCGACGCGGTGTTCGCGGAAGCTCGCCACGATGCGATCGATACGGGGATTGCGCAGCCGCGCGGCGACCTCACCGAGCATCACCGGTTCGGCGCGCCTGCCGCTCCCGTCGTCGATTTTCATTCCGCCTGGTCCGGCTTCCCCAATAGCGGCCTAGTCTAGTAAACCTGCCGCCGGAGGCAAGTGCGACTAAGGTTGGGCTCAGGTCGGGCCGCGGCCGCGCCGTGGCGGCGCCTGCGCGGCGGCTTTTTTCGTGGCGGACTTGCCAGACGGTGTCTTCGCGGCCTTCTTCGCGGGCGCCTTCTTCGCCGCGACCTTCTTTGTGGTGGCCTTCTTCGCGGCCGCCTTTTTCGCTGCTGTCTTCTTCGCGGGCGCGCGCCGGCGCACCGGCGCATCCAGCTCGATCCAGACGGGCGCGTGGTCGCTGGCCTTGGGACGGTCGCGCACCCAGCGGTCCACGTTGGCGTCCTTCAGGCGCCCCGCGAGCACGGGCGCCAGCAGCAGGTGGTCGATGCGCAGGCCACGGTCGCGTGGCCAGTGCTGCCGGAAGTAATCCCAGAACGTATAGATGCGCTCGTCCGGGTGGCATTCGCGCAGCGCATCGGTCCAACCCTGGGCGAGAAGACGGGCGTAGGCGTCCCGGCTCTCCGGCTGCAGGAGAGCGTCGCGGCGCCAGTGCTTCGGGTCGTAGATGTCCTCGTCGGTGGGAACTACGTTGTAGTCCCCGGCAAGTACGACCGGCTGTCCGGTATCGAGCAAGCCCTGTGCATGGCGGAGGAAACGTTCGAACCAGGCGAGCTTGTAGTCGAACTTGGGCCCCGGCCACGGATTGCCGTTGGGGAGGTAGATGCAGCCGACGAGCACCCCGTGGGCCATGGCCTCGAGATAGCGGCTTTGGGTGTCCTTTGCATCGCCAGGCAGGCCGCGGCGGCTTTCGACAGGATCCACGCCCTTCGCGAGGATGGCGACGCCATTCCACGATGCCTGCCCTGCCCAGAGCGCTCCGTAGCCCGCATCGTTGATCGCGCCGATGGGAAAGCCCTGGTCGACGGCCTTCAATTCCTGGAGGCAAACGACGTCGGGTGCCTCGCGTTCCAGCCACTCCAGCAAATTGGGCAGACGGGACCGGATGCCATTGACGTTGTATGTGGCGATCTTCATCGCGCGACTTTCGGGCAGGGCGAGTCGAGGAACGGTGAGGGAACACCCATGCGTTGGCATGGGATTTGCCTCGATCCAAAGACTTTCCCGTTTTTGCGGATTCTTGGCGAAATCGTTCGTGCTCCGCCAACAAATTTTTACGGATGGTTCGCGGATGAAGTTGCACGTTTTCGGCAAGCCTCTGCGCGCTGCTATTTGCCGTAAATACCTGTAGTTAGATAATTTTCTGCTGCATCGCAACAAGCTACGATCGCAGGGTCCTGCCGCATGGATTCCTTCCACTGGCCGCTGGACAAGCTCCCCGGCCTGCTGTAAATCTTTGGTTCATTCCATTTGGATCGAGGCAAATGGATAGCTAGCGACGGAGCGCGGGGAGGGGCATCGAGGGCCCGCAGTCGTCACACCGGGCGGGGGCCCGGGTCGCACTTCCCGCGTGATTCGTCTTTTCGGGGCATCACTTTTCGGGGAAAGCATGAAAAAGCAGTTTCTCTCTCGCAGGAGCGCACTCGCACTGGCGGTCTGTACCTGCCTGAGCGGCGTTTCGAGCGTCTACGCGCAGTCCACCACCGGCGCCATCAACGGCTCCGCTCCGGCTGCGGCCAACGAAACCATCGTGATCGAGAGCGGCACCGGCTTCCGCCGCGAGGTGCAGGTCGACGAGCGCGGCCGCTACGCCGTCTCGCAGCTGCCCCTGGGCACCTATACGGTGACCCTGATGCGCGACGGCGCGGCCGTCGATTCCCGCAAGAACGTGGCCCTGCGCGTCGGCGCCAGCACCGATGTGTCGTTCAACGGCGCACCGGCTACCTCGGCGAACGCGGAGAGCCTGGAAGGGGTGACCGTGACCGGCACCGCGCTTCCGAGCATCGACGTGACCGCCGTCGACTCGCGCACCGTCATCACGTCCGAGCAGCTCTCGAAGATTCCGCTCGGCCGTTCCGCCGAAGAAATCGCCCGCCTCGCGCCAGGCGTGGTCAACAACGGCGGCGGCTTCGTCAGCGATACCGGCCACTCGGTCGCCAGCTTCGGCGGCGCCGCGGCTAACGAGAACGCGTACTACGTCAACGGCTTCAACACCACCGATCCGCTCAATGCGCTCGGCGGCCTGCAGCTTCCGTATGGTGCGATCGACCAGCAGGAGGTGTACACCGGCGGTTACAGCGCGCAGTACGGTCGCTCCGACGGCGGCGTGATCAGCCAGGTGGGCAAGCGCGGTACGAACCAGTGGCACTTCGGCGCCCAGGTGCTCTGGGAGCCGGCCTTCGCGCGCGCATCGGGCCCGAACCTGCATTACGCCAACACGCCGGAATCGGCGCCGGCAGGCGACCTGTACCAGCCGAAGAGCCAGAACGACAAGTGGACCACCACGGTCAGCGCCTATGCCAGCGGTCCGCTCATCAAGGACAAGCTGTTCTTCTTCCTGGGTGGCGAGTTCGAGCGCCAGGGCCTGCGCGAAGTGAACAGCGTGGGCAGCAACACGCCCGCCGACACGAAGACCTACCGTAACCCGCGCTGGTACGGCAAGCTCGACTGGAACATCAACGACAGCAACATCCTCGAGCTGACCAGCGCCGGCGACAAGCGTGAAGGCTCGGGTACGCGGTACAGCTACGACTACGCGAACCTCTCGCGCACCGCCCGCATCGGCGACCTCAACGACACCAAGACCGGTGGCGATCTGTGGGTGGCGAAGTACACCGGCTACATCACGGACAACCTCACCGTGAGCGCCATGTACGGCAAGATGTCGAGCAAGAACTACGACCAGCCGACCGAGTACGATCCGAACCTGATTCGCGTCGACAACCCGGTGCGCCAGAATCCGGCATTGAACGGCGGCACCCCGATCCAGAACACGCAGGTCGGCGACATCAGCTCGCCCGGCCGCGGCAACAAGTCGACCAACTTCCGCTTCGACGTTGCGTACGTGCTGGGCAACCACACGATCTCGGTGGGTATCGACAACGTGCGCTCGCGTGTCGAGGACTTCGGTACGCAGAGTCCGGGTCCTGGCTACGTCTGGGGCTACGGCCATTCCGACGATCCCATGGAAGCCCTCGACAACACACCGGGGCGTAACTTCGTGCCTGCACCGGGCCTGTTCCCGAATGGTGAGCAAGGTTACTGGGTGAGCCGCAACGTGGTGAACAACCTCGTGGACGTGCGCTCCGACCAGAAGGCGCAGTACATCGAGGACAAGTGGCAAGTGAGCGATCGCTGGCTGCTCTCGCTCGGTCTGCGCAACGACCAGTTCACCGACTACAACCAGTTCGGCCAGCCCTTCATCGAGCAGACGCGTCCGCAGTGGGCGCCGCGCCTTGGTGCGTCGTGGGACGTGAACGGCGACGGTACTTTCAAGCTCTACGCCAACGCCGGACGCTATTACCTCGGGCTGCCGCTCAATCCCGCCACGGGCGCGGCTGCCGGTTACACGGCCACGCAGCAGTACTTCACCTACTCGGGTATCGATCCGGTCACCGGCAATCCGACCGGCCTCACCCAGTTCAGCGGCGTGGTCTCGGGTAACAACTCGTACGGCATTCCGCCCGACCCGCGCACGGTTGCCGCGAAGGACCTCAAGTCGGAGAACCAGGACGAGTTCATCGTCGGCTTCGACAAGACCTTCAACGAGAACTGGAATTACGGCGTCAAGCTGACGCAGCGCAAGCTCAACGCGGTCATCGACGACTTCTGCGACCTCGACGTGGTCACCAACAAGGCCACGGCACTGGGCTACACGGTCGGCTCGACGAACAGCTGCTACCTCGTCAACGGCGGCCACTCGAACAAGTTCACCCTGATCGACACCGCGGGCAACCCGTTCGTCGTGCCGCTCAGCCGTGAAGAAATGGGCATGCCGAAGACGAAGCGCCGTTACCTCAGCGCCGAGTTCTACGCCGAGCACCAGTTCGACGGCACGTGGTACGGCAAGTTCGACTACGTGTGGTCGCACTCGTACGGCAACACGGAAGGCCAGGCCCGTACCGACACCCGCCAGTCGGGTGCCGCGGGTAGCGTGGATTGGGATAACCACTGGGTGATGGACTATGCGAACGGTCCGCTCGGCAACGACCACACCCATGTGTTCAAGGCGTACGGCTACTGGCAATTCGCCCCCGAGTGGCAGCTGTCCGGCAACCTCCAGGCGATCTCCGGTGCACCGGAAGTCTGTCTCGGCTATTGGGGTCCGAACCAGGAAGACCCGGCGCACTATGGCAGCTCGTACCACTGGTGCGATGGCCAGCCGTCGCCCCCGGGCGACAAGGGCCGCCTGCCCTGGACCTTCCAGCTCGACCTCGGCGTGACCTATCGGCCGGAGTGGGCGGGTTCGAAGTTGGCGTTCTCCGCGAACGTCTTCAACGTTCTCAACCAGCAGCGTCCGACGTTCCGTTATCCCACCGAGTGGGAATCGCGCGGTACGGCGCATCCGATCTACCGCGTCCCGCTGTACACCCAGGACCCGCGTTACGCCCGCCTGGCAGTCAGCTACGACTTCTAAGGTTGCCTAAAACCAAGCAGATCCCTGTGTGACACTTGCGCCCCTCTACGGAAACCGGCTCCTCCCCAGTCGGTTTCCGTAGACCGGGCGCTCTTTTTTTGGTTCGTCCGCGGCGCTTCTACGAGGGTCAGCGCGCCTCGCCCGAGGCGGCGACCACCATCTCGATGTAGCCGAGGACCTCGGCCAGCGGAAGGTCGAAAATGCCTGCGTCGCCGTTGTCATAGGCCTGGCGCCAGACGTCATAGCCATCGCGCCAGCCCTCGTCGGCATCGGCTTCGCCAGCGAGTTCCAGCAAGCTGGCATCGAGGCTCTCGCGGGACACGGCCGCATGATTCATGGCGGACTGGAGGCCGCCGGGGAGCCGGTGATTGCGCAACTTCACGCCCAGGATCGAGACGTGGAAAACCTCCCCGTCTTCCGGCTCGATATCGACCCGACGGATCGCCACGCGGGACGCTTCCTCGCCCGGGCGGGTGCGATAGGTCCAGGCCTGGCCCACGGCATAGGGGGGCTTGCTCACCGGCGATTCTCCTCGTACCTGCGTTCTGTCGGGACCCGGCATCTTAGTCCAGCCCGGCCCCCGGGCGGCCCGGGCCGAGATGCCTTAAACTTGCGCCCCATGAGCGCGCACCCACGGGTGCGACGCGACGCGCGAGGCAGCGCGGCCCTCAGGGCCGCTTCCCCAGCCAGCCCGAAGGCTATCGCGCATCGCGCGATGGCCCGTCTATTTCGTTTTCGAGGTTCAGCAAACCATGGTGGCATTGGCGACCGAACACGTCATCGACGTGCATCACTGGAACGACAGCCTGTTCAGCTTCCGCACCACGCGCGATCCGGGCTTCCGGTTCGAGAGCGGGCATTTCGTGATGATCGGCCTCGAAGTGGAAGGCCGGCCACTGATGCGCGCATATTCCATCGCCAGCGCCCATTATGAGGAACACCTGGAGTTCTTCAGCATCAAGGTGCAGGACGGTCCGCTCACCTCGCGGTTGCAGCACCTGAAGCCTGGCGACCCTATCATCGTCAGCCGCAAGCCTACCGGCACCCTGGTCCTCAACGATTTGAAGCCGGGCAAGCGCCTCTACCTGCTCGGCACGGGCACGGGGCTGGCGCCATTCCTATCGATCATCCGCGATCCGGACACGTACGAGCGCTTCGACAAGGTGGTGCTGGCGCACGGCGTGCGGCACGTGAACGACCTGGCTTATTCCGACTACATCGAGAACGAGCTGCCGAACCATGAGTACCTGGGCGACCTGGTACGCGAAAAGCTGATCTACTACCCCACGGTTACCCGCGAGCCGTTCCGCAATCGTGGCCGCATCACGGATGCGATCGCCGACGGCGAACTGGCCCGCGCCACCGGTCTTCCGCAGCTGGATCCTGCCGAAGATCGCGTGATGCTCTGCGGCAGCCCTTCGATGCTCGACGACATCTGCGTGCTGCTCGATGGCAAGGGTTTCCAGGCATCGCCGCGCACGCGCGAGCCGGGCGATTACGTCATAGAACGAGCCTTCGTCGAGAAGTAAATCCGGGCCGCCGATCAGCGCCGGATGCGGCCCTGTCCTTCGTTGTCCCAGTAACCGAAGATGCGCCGCGCGATGAGTTTGTACAGACGCTTGCCCGTCGCGCGCCAAAGCCGGGAATGGGCGGCGGGACGGGCCAGCATGGCGAGTTGCCTCTGCGTCAGGCCCTCGGGCACATAGGTGCGCTTGTGCTTCAGGAGGTGACGCAGGTCCTCGCGTGCCAGAAGCCGGAACAGCGGCCCCCGTCTGCCGCGGGTCCACGCGATCTGGAAGTCCACGAGGCCGGGCGTGCCATCTTCGCGCACGAGCCAGTTCGGTTCCTTCGCCAGGTCGTTGTGCACGATACCGTGGCGATGCAGCACCGCCAGCAGGCGTAGCGCGGCACGGTAGTACGCGGGATCCACGGGCTTGCCGATCTGCATCGGCTGCCCCGCTATGTAGCTGCGTTCCAGCACGCGCCCATTCCACGCGAGCAGGCGAGGCACACCGTCCAGGCCGTCGAGACGCGCGAGCGCGCGTGCCTCGCGAGCGGCGGCACGGCGTGCAAAGGCGCGCGCCCACCAGCGGGCGCTGCCGATGTCGCGCCGGATCAGCGTCACGCCATCCCGCTCCACGCGTTCGATACGGCCGAGTTCGTCGGCTTTGAGCAGGGTGATGGATTCCGTGGTCGCGCTATGCACGCTCTTCCTTCATTACGTTGACGCGCCGTGCCCATACCGGCAGCTACGCTAAGGCCCTAAGATGCGAACTTCGCAGGGAGAGAGAACGCACGATGTTGCTGCGACACATCCTGTCGCTGGCCATTGCCACGGCGAGCCTGGCCGCTTGCCGCGACGCCGACCGGCAAGCCGGACACGATTCGCCACCACCCGAGAGGGCAGGTACGGGCAAGGATACCCAATCGGCGAGCGAAGGCCTCTACACGATGGAAGTGAAGCTGCCCGACCTGCCACCAACGGCGCAGCCGCTGCGCGAAGCCGTCGATCATTACGTGGAGCGGCAGAAGCGCGATTTCCTCGCCAGCCTCGATACGCCGGGCGCCCGCGCCCGCGCGCGGGACCTTCCCTGGGACCTTTACCTCGACATCGCGGTGGCCACCCGCTCGGACCGCTTCATCAATGTGCAGGTCGACGGCTCCGCGTTCACCGGGGGCGCGCATCCTGCGCCGATCCTGGACAGCTTCACTTTCGATCTGAAGGAGCGGCGCATCGTGGGCATCGATGACTTTTTCGCCGACCCTCGCGCGGCCGAGAACGCGTTCGCAACGGAGGCGCGGCGCCAGTTGCTCACCGCGCTCGACGACCAGGACGAACCCCTGGCCTCGAGCAGCGAGCAGATCGACCAGGGCACCGAACCCGGCAGGGATCGCTACCGCGTGTTCAGCCTGCTCACCGGGCCGGACGAGAAGGTGCACGGGCTCACCTTCATCTTCCCGCCCTACCAGGTGGCGTCGTACGCCGCGGGCCCGCAGGCCGTCGACGTACCCAGCGAGGCCTTCGCTTCCTACCTGAAACCCGAATTCCGCGAGGCCTTCCGCTGATGGACGCCGCGCTCTATCTCCTCGCCGCGGCACTCGTGGTGGGCGGCGTGGCCGGCGCGATCCTGCCCGTGCTGCCGGGTATCCCCATGATCTTCGGTGGCATCTGGCTGGCGGCCGCGGTGGATCAGTACCGTCACCTCGGCTGGGGCTGGCTGGTGGCAATCGGCATCGTAGGTGCCGTTGGCGTGGCGCTGGATTTCGTCTCGGCGTCGCTGGGCGCCAAACGCATCGGCGCCAGTCCGTGCGCCTTGTGGGGTGCCGGCGCCGGCACGGTGATCGGCATGTTCTTCGGCATACCCGGGCTGATCGTCGGACCGTTCGCCGGCGCCATGGCAGGCGAACTCTGGTCGGGCACCAGCGTCCTGCGCTCGGCTCACGTGGGCGTGGGCACCTGGGTGGGCATGCTCGTGGGCATGCTGGCGAAGGTGGTCATCTCGTTCCTCATGATCGGCATGGCCGGGCTCGCCCTCCTTTTCAGCTGACCGCCATTCGGCACATTGGCGCGCTTCGTCCGCAACGGCTAGTCTCGGCTGACTTCAACGGGGAGACACGCATGTTCCGACGACTCACGCTCGCCGCCGCCGTCACGCTGGCGGTCGGTTGCCTGCACGCCGAACCCGCCACGCAGCCTGCCTGGATCGCCCGCAGTAATGCGGACGCGCAGCCGCTGCTCGACGTCACCGCCCGCTTCAGTCCCGAGTCGGCCACCGATATCGGCCTGAAGGGTTTCGATGAGAAAACCGTCGACCTCGGTCCTGACGTGGACAAGCGCCAGCGCGCGGCCCTGGTCGAAGTGCGCGACACCGTGAAGAAGCGGCTTGCCGAGGAAAAGGATCCGAACGTGAAGCAGGATCTTCAGATTCTGCTCAAGCAGATCGATGGCAGCATCAAGGGCATCGACCTCAACGACAAGTACCTCCTGCCCTGGTTCGACGCGGGGCAGATCGTCTTCAGCGGCGAATTCTCGCTCTTGAACGCCGAAAGCAAGCCTGACCAGAACAAGGCAGCCCTGGGCCGCCTGAAGTGCTACGTCGGCATGACGCCGGGCTGCACGCCGCTGGTCGACCAGGCGAAGGCCCGGACCACCGAAAAACTGGGCAACAAATCGTTGCTGGGGCCCGTCAAGGCCGACGTCGAACAGAAGCTGGGCAATACGCAGCGTTACGTGGACGGCATCCGCAAACTGTTCGCCGAGAAGAAGATCGCCGGCACCGAAGAGGCGATGGCGAAGCTCGACCAGCAACTCAAGGACTACAACGCCTGGGTGAAGAAGACGGTCCTGCCGCGCGCGCGCACGGATTTCCGCCTTCCCGAGCCGCTGTATGCATACAACCTCGAGCAAGTGGGGCTGGACATTTCCCCGCGCGAACTCATCGATCGCGCGGAACTGGAGTTCATGGAAACCACGTACGCCATGCAGATGCTCGCCCCCATCGTGGCGAAGGCGGAAGGCCTTCCCGACGGCGACTATCGCGACGTGCTCAAGGCGCTGAAGAAGAAGCAGCTGGCAAAGGAAAAGGTGGAGCCCACCTATCATGCAGTGATCGGCAAGATCGAGGACATCATCCGCACCCGCCGCATCGTCGAGCTGCCCAAGCGGGAAATGGCCATGCGTCTGGCCTCCGAGGCGGAGAACGCACGCACGCCGGCACCGCACATGGATCCCCCGCCCTTCATCGGCAACACCGGCCAGCGCGGCACCTTCGTGCTCACCACCGGCAACCCGCCGGCCGACGGCGACAAGACGCAGATGTACGATGACTTCACCTTCGAGGCCGCGGCGTGGACGCTCACCGCCCACGAAGGCAGGCCGGGCCACGAGCTGCAGTTCGCGGCGATGGTGGAACAGGGCGTGTCGCTCACGCGCAGCCTGTTCGCCTTCAACAGCGTGAACGTCGAAGGCTGGGCGCTCTATGCCGAAGCGGAAATGCTGCCCTATGAGCCGCCCGCGGGACAGTTCATCGCGCTGCAGTTCCGCCTGTTGCGCGCGGCGCGCGCATTCCTGGATCCGATGCTCAACCTTGGCATGGTCACACGCGAACGCGCGCACGAGATCCTCGTGCACGACGTTGGCCTTTCGGAGCCGATGGCCCGCCAGGAACTGGATCGCTACACCCTGAATTCGCCCGGCCAGGCCACGGCGTACTTCTACGGGTACACGCGCATCCTGCAACTGCGCGCGGAAACCCAGACGCGCCTCGGCGAGAAGTTCGATCGCAAGGCGTTCAACGATTTCCTGATTGCGCAGGGGCTACTGCCGCCGGACCTGCTCGCGGAAGCGGTGCGCACGCGGTTCATTCCGGAGCAGGAAAAGAAATAGAAGGAATCGCCGCTGAAGCGGCTCCCACATACACGCCCGAAGTGGAGTTGTGGGAGCCGGCTATGCCGGCGATCCCGCGGCAGCGGGCCAGCCTGCCGCGAGCACCCGTCGCCGCAGAAGCGGCTCCCACAAAGACGATCGCTCCCACGGGTCACTTGGCCCCGGGAATCACGTAGAGCAGCACCGCCAGGTAATGCAGCACGCTGCCGGCCAGCACGAAGAAGTGCCAGATGGCGTGGTGGTACGGCAGTTTTCGCGCCATGTAGAAGGGCACGCCCGCCGTATAGGCCACGCCCCCGCCGAACAGCAGCGCCAGACCCCCTGCCGGCACATTGTCCCGCAGCGGTTCGATGGCGATCACGGCCACCCAGCCCATCGCCACGTACATGGCCACCGCGGCCTTGCGGTACCGCTTGAGCAGGCCAAGCTCCGCCGCGCTGCCCAGGATTGCCAGGGTCCAGATCGTGCCGAACAGTCCCCAGCCCCAGGCGCCCGGCAAGGCCAACAGCGTGAAGGGTGTATAGGTGCCGGCGATGAGCAGGAAGATGGCGATATGGTCGAGCGTGCGCAGGACGCGCTTCGGCATGTCGCCGGGCACCGAGTGGTAAAGCGTCGACGCGGTGTAGAGCAGGATCAGCGTGGTACCGAAGACGGAACTGGCCACCACCGCGCGAGCGCCACCGTACATGGCCGCGAATGCGACGAGCACGGCCAGGCCGGCGATGCTGAGCACGAGGCCGATGCCGTGGATGACGCTGCTGGCGATTTCCTCGGCGAAGGGATAGCGCGGCTGCGCGCTGTCGAGAACCATGACTGCTCCTTCCTGTGACCCGATCGCCGAGATTAGCCCAAGCGGGCGGTCCCCGGAGCCTCCGCGGCCATTGACCGCCCCATGCCCGGCGTTGTTCCATGGGTCATGCTTCTCGAACTCCTAGTGCACATCGGACGCCTCCCGCCCCAGGGCGCGGGCCTGCGTGCCGCGCTCGCCATGGCCACCCGGCTGGGCGCGCGCCTGGACGCCCTGCACGTGGTGGATCTTCCCGCCGCCGCGTACACCGTTCCCGAAGCGGTTCCCATGCAACTGGACGCGGTACGCCAGCGCGCCACCGATGCCAAGGCGGTAGCGACCGACTGGGCCGCCCTGCTGGCCTCCCGCCACCTGGAAGGCAAGTGGCGCGTGGGCAACGGCGATACGGTGTCGCTGCTCGCGCATGCATCGGCCGGCTACGACCTCGTCGTCATGGAGCGCTCCTCGACGATGCGCGGCGACGCTCCCGTGGGCTTCGGCATCGTGTCCCGTACCGTGTTCGCGTCCAGTCGCGGCGTGCTCGTGGTGCCGGAAGCCGCACCCGTGGAGACCCTGGGCGAACACGTGCTGGTGGCATGGAGCGGCAGCCGGGAATCCGCCTTGGCCGTGCGCTCGTCGCTTCCGCTGTTGCGCAAGGCGAACCGGGTCACCGTCATCGACGGCAGCCGCGACGAGGACGTGGGCACCTGCGCCCTTCCCGACACCGACATCTGCGGCTGGCTGGACTCCCATGGCGTGAAGGCCGATGTCCGTCGCCTGGAGGAGAAGGCCCTGGCGGCACCCGGGCCCGCGCTGCTCGACACGGCCCACGCCGAGGGTGCCGACCTCATCGTCATGGGTGCCTGGGGGCGTTCGCGCCTCTCCGAAATGGTTCTGGGCGGAACCACGCGCTTCCTCTTCATGCAATCCGACGTGCCGATGCTCGTCGCGCACTGAAAGGCCGCTCCATTGCAACGTCCGGCTGACCGAGCCTAATCTGGTCCCGGACCCGAACACGATCCCCGCCGGTCCCCACCGGCCGTGTTCCCGACCGCGCATCACCTTCCCCCACGTTGCAGGAGGTGGCACATGTCGTTCGCTCGTCCGCAGTCCGTCGCCGGAGTCCATCCGGATACCGTTCGAATCGTCGCCATGAGCGCGGCGATCGCCCTCAACGCCGCCGCGCTTCTCGCCGCCCTGCGGCCCATCGCCGCCACGCTGTCCACCGCGGCATCCTCGCCACCGGCGTTGCGCCTGATCGACCATCCGGCGGAACCGAAGCCCGTTCCGCCACCACCGGTCCAGCTCAAGCCGTTGCCCGCGAAACCGGTCGCGCACACCATGCCCGTCGCCAAGCCGGTGACCATTCCGCCGCCGGTCGCCGCGGACGTGCCCAGCGACGAGGGCACGGTGCCCCTCACCGCGCCGCTCCCAGCCGAAACCGCGCCGCAAGTCGAGCCTTCCGCGCCCGTGGAAGCGACGCTGGCATATGTCGCCGCGCCACCGCCCACCTACCCGCGCATGGCCATCGCCGCACACATGGAAGGCACGGTGACATTGCGCGTGCTGGTGGACGAAACGGGCAAGCCGATCGACGTCGTCATCGAGGGCAGCAGTGGCCACGCGGTACTGGACAAGGCGGCGCGGGAACAGGTGCTGGCGAATTGGCGATTCCAGCCGGCCACGGCCGGCGGCAAGCCGGTGCGTGCCTGGGCACGCATTCCTGTCAGCTTCGACCTCAGGAAGACCTGATCGTCCCTGGAGGAAGCGCGCTGGCGCGGGACCGGGGCCTGAGGAACGCCTTTCCCCCACCAGCGTGCTTCCCGCACGCTCCGTCTATCAGCGTGGCATCACCACGACATCGGGCTTGCGGTTTGTCCGGGCGACCGCCCAGACGATGAGGGCCAGGAGGCCCACCGGCAGCAGGACGGGAAGCAACGCCAACGCGACCACCGGTGCCACCGCCAGCATCACCACACCGCCGATCAGTGCACCGAGGATGCTGCCGAGAAGGCTGAACATCCCGCCGATGATGCCGAATACGAGCTTCAGCAGCACGCCCACGAGGGCGAACACGAGCCAGAAGCCGACGGCAAGGACGACAAGCGAGGTAAGGAAGAACATGACAGGGCTCTCCGTGGTCGGGACGACCGCCCCGGGGGTGGCGGTCGCAAGTTCGATGCCCGGTCGCGTGAAAGGGTTTAAGCAGTTCCTGAAAGACGGGAGTTACGACGGTTTAACGATCCGCATGATCCACTCCCCGCCAGTCGTATTCAGCGGGCACCCTCCATGGGTAAGCGTTTTTCCATCATCAGAACCCTGCGGGACATTGCGTTCGACCTGTCGGACGTGGCGCATCCGGACCTTGCCTCCATGGGGCGGGAGCTGGGCAGCGTGCTGCACGGTCGCAGCGCCGAGCTGGCGGACACGCTGGGTCCCTTGCGCGAGCGCCGGCGCGGCTTCGAGCGCTGGATCCTCGCGGAGCGCGCGCGGCCTCCAGTGAGCGTGCTGGTCCTGGCCTGGCCACCCGGCTATGCCACGCCCGTGCACGACCACGGCGGCCTCTGGGGGCTCGAGGCCACGATCTCGGGCGCGCTCGAGGTCGAGTCCTTCGCCAAGGGCGAAACCGACCACGCGCTGCGCAGCGTCGGCCGCACCTGGCTGGGGCCGGGCGATGCCACCTGGTTCGAAGCCACAGACCACCACGCCCATCGGTGCCGCAATTTGTCGCGGCACGACACGGCACTCACGCTTCACGTGTACGGTGGCGATCTGGCACAGTACCTCGCGTATGAGCAGCCCGGTCCTTCCGGACACTGGATCGCACGACCGAGGCAATCGATCATCGCGGGACGCCTGACGGCCTGACGGTCTCACGGCCCTCCACCCCACCCATCGGGCGAAGGACCAAAGCATGTTTCACAAGGTCGCCATCATCGGCGGTGGCGCGGCGGCGGCGACGCTAGCCAGCGAGTTGCTCGAGCGGCGCACGCGTCATCCGCTGCACCTGGACTGGTACACCGGCGGCCCGGAGGCGGGCCGTGGCGTGGCGTACGGCACGCCGTCGCAGCGGCACCTGCTGAACGTGCGTGCCGCCTCCATGGGCATGTTCGTCAGCAAGCCCGGCGGCTTCCTCGAATATGCCCAGGCCCTCGATCCCACGGTCAAGGGCTCCGATTTCCTGCCGCGCCGCATGTACGGCGACTTCCTCCAGTCGCGGGTACAACAGGCCGTGAAGAACGCGGCATCGTTCGGCCACGACGTCAACATCGTGCCCTTCGCCGCCGAATCGATCGTGCCGTCCGATAACGGCATCGTCATCGGCTATGGCGACGAATCCTCTCGCGCGGACGCCGCAGTGCTGGCGATCGGCTCGCTGCCGCCGCGCCCCCTGCCGGGTGTGGAAGACGCCGCGATAGCCAGCGGACGCTACGTCACCGATCCCTGGCCCTTCCTCGCTTCGGCGGAGCCCGACGATCGGCCGCTGCGCGTCCTGGTGATCGGCCTGGGGCTGACTGCGGTCGACGTGCTGCTGGAGCTGTCTGCCCGCTGGCCCAACGCGCACTTCGACGCACTGTCCCGGCACGGCAAGCTGCCCGAACCGCACCTGGCCGCCGCCTCCGCCCCGCACGACGACGGCGGCGAACTGATCGAATCGATGCGCGACGACCCGAACCTGCGCGTGTGGATGCGCCGCATGCGCGACGCGACCGAGCTCGCCGAAGACTGGCGGACGGTCGTCGACGGCATGCGTCCGCATACGCAATCCTTGTGGCGCGACCTGCCGTTGCACGAGCGTGCCCGATTCCTGCGCCACGCCCGCTGGGCGTGGGAACGCGCGCGGCATCGCATGCCACCGCAGGTGTCCGCGCAGATCGCCCGGCTCGAGGCCGAGGGTCGCTTCACCCGCTCACGCGGTCGCATGCGCTCGGTGCGCCTCTCGCTGGAGGGTTCACTCGACGTGGTGCATGCCCTGGCCGGAGGAGGCGAGTCCACCGACGCCTACGACGTGGTGATCCAGACCGTGGGCCTCAACACCGACACGCAGCGAACGGAACACCGGCTCGTTCGCCAGCTGGTGGTCGACGGCATCGTCACGCCGGACCCGCTCGGCATGGGTTTCTCCGCCGTGCCTGACGGCCACCTGCTCGACGGCAACGGTCGGCCCCGGCCCAACCTGTTCGCGGTCGGCAGCCTCCTGCGCGGGGCGCTATGGGAATCCACCGCAATGCCGGAGATCCGCAAGCAGGCCCAGGGCGTGGCCGACATGCTCCTGGCGGAAGAAAGCCGGCGGGTCGCCGCGAAGTAGCCGGCATGGAGGCCGGGCGCGCATGATCGCAAGCCTGGTCGCCGTCGCGGCGCTCTGCCTTCACGTGGCGGGCGTGTTCGCCGCGATGCACGCGGTCATGCACACACGCACGGCGCAAGGTGCCTTCGCGTGGGTACTGGGCCTCGTGCTCCTTCCGTATGTGACGCTGGTGCCCTACCTGTTCCTTGGCGCCAGTCATTTCGGTGGCTACGTGGACCTGCACCGCCAACGGCAGGCACGTTTCTTCATGCTGCACGAGGAGGCGATCCACCACGGACGCCTGGGCCTGCTTGCCCGATCCATGCCCGTGCCCGACGAACGCTACGACGCGATCGGCAGGATGCTGCAGACGGCGATGCACGGCGGCAACGCCTTGTTCCTGCATGTGGACGGCGCGGCCACGTTCGAAGCGATGTTCGCCGCTATCGCCCGCGCCGAACGCTACGTGCTGGTCCAGTTCTTCATCATTCACGACGACGTGCTTGGGTGTCGGTTGCGCGACGCATTGCTCGAGCGCGCCGCTGCGGGTGTGCAGGTGTGCCTCCTGTACGACAGTATCGGGAGCCATGCACTGCCCGATGCGTATGTGGAGCGATTGCGCTCGGGTGGCGTGCACGCCCGCCGCTTCGCCACGCGCCGCTGGCGCAACCGCTTCCAGCTGAACTTCCGCAACCACCGCAAGGTGCTGGTCGTGGATGGCGTACGCGGGTTCGTGGGCGGGTTGAATGCAGGGGATGAGTACCTCGGCAACAAGCCTCCGCTCGCACCGTGGCGCGATACGCACATGGAGATCGAAGGCCCCGCGGTAGCCGACCTGCAACGCGTGTTCGCGGAGGACTGGTACTGGGTTACGGGGCGGCGGCCGCCGTCGTCCCCGCCACCGGAACGCTGCGGACGGGCGGCGACCATGATCGTCGCGACCGGCCCGGCCGACCACCAGGAGAGCTGCTCGCTGTTCTTCGTCCAGGCGATCCAGGCCGCGCGAAAAAGGGTGTGGATCACCACGCCTTATTTCGTTCCCGACCAGGCGGTATTCGGCGCACTGCGGCTTGCCGTGTTCCGCGGCGTGGACGTGCGCATCCTCATACCGAGCCGGCCCGACCACCGCACCGTGTTCATGGCGTCCACGCTGTATGCGCACGAGGCCACGCTCGCCGGTATCCGCATGTTTCGCTACCGGCAGGGTTTCCTGCACCAGAAGGTGATGCTCGTCGACGACGACACCGCCGTAGTGGGCAGCATGAATCTCGACAATCGCAGTTTCCGCCTGAACTTCGAAATCGCCGCACTGAACGTCGACCAGGCATTCGCCGCTTCCGTCGAAGCCATGCTGGAAGACGACCTCGCGAACAGCGATGAAGTGAACCCGAACGATTACCGCCGGCTTTCGTATTTCCGCCGCGTGGCGCTCCATGTCGCGCGCCTCTTCGACCCGATCCTCTGAGGAATTCACGATGCTTCGTGCCCTAGCCGTCCTGACCATTGCCCTGGCGGGTACCGCGTCCGCCGATCCCGCACGCTTCGTCGAGCGAAGCGTGGATCTCCACGGCAAGACGTATCGCTATCAGGTATTCGTGCCGGCGGATACCGCGAAGCATCCCGCCGTCGTCCTGTTCCTGCACGGCAGCGGCGAACGCGGCGGCGACAACCAGAAGCAGATGACGCAGGGCCTTCCACCGTGGCTGAAGCAGCACATGGATTTCCCCGCGGTCGTCGTCATTCCCCAGGCGCCCGACAACACGGAATGGACCGACCCGGCGGAGGCGGACATGGCCATGGCCGCCCTGGAAAAGAGCATCAAGGAATTCCACGGCGATCGCCGGCGCCTCTACCTCACCGGCCTGTCCATGGGTGGCTATGGCTCATGGCAACTGGCGGTGGACCATCCCGACACCTTCGCCGCGGCAGCCATCATCTGCGGTGGCGTCGCCTCCGACGACGACGACCGTGACCGCCTCTACGTCCATGGCGTACCGAAGGGCACCGATCCGTTCGCGCGCGTGGCGGACGGTATCGGCAAGCTTCCCGTGTGGATCTTCCATGGCGGCGACGACAACGTCGTCCCCACCGAACAGTCGCGCAGGATGAACGCCGAGCTCGTGAAGCGCGGCAAGGAAGTGAAGTACACCGAGTTTCCCGGCGTCGGCCATGGTTCCTGGGAAAAGGCCTATGCCACGCCGGACTTGTGGGACTGGATGTTCAGCCACAAGCGCTGACCGCGCGCCCCCACAGGAGCCGGCATGCCGGCTCCTGTGGTTCAGGAACGGCGGACGCTGTCGAAGAGGTGCTTCATGCCACCGGAGAAGATCGACCAGCCGATGCAGACGCCCACCAGCGCACCCACGAATTCGAAGAACACGCGAAGGCCGATGGCATCCGGATCGTGCACCGCGGCCAGCTTCAGCTTCAGCAGCGTCAACGACTGCAGCGGTGCCATGTTGAAATAGAACAGGTCCCAGAGGTCCTGACCGGCCGACAGCGCGACGGCAAAGACGTAGGCAAGTGCCAGTTCCTTGCCGTGGCTCCAACCGCTGCCCCGGGCCAGCACGCGTAGCAGGCCATACACGACGATGCCCACGAGCAAGGCGATGCCCCCTGTCTCCAGGGCGCCCACGATGCCGTAGCCCATCCAACTGCGATCGTATGGCATGCGAAATCTCGTAAAGGACCGGATGCGCATTATGCCTGCCGGCCCACGGCTGCGGCAGGTGGGTTTCCCGGTGGACGCCAGGTGACCCCAGCCTTGTATCCACCGGCACGACAAGCCCATTCAATCAACCGCGACACAAGTTCGGCAAAGTCATGGTGTTTTTCACGGGCGGTCAACACGCACGCGCGCGAAGTTGCGATCGTTCTCACGAACATGACGCCGGTACACGCGACTGACTGAACATCGACGGAAGCATGGGTTGCTTATGCGTACTCCATGCCTTTTTTCGTGCGTCAACGACACTATGATGCTGCGGTTGCCTGCATGGAATGATGTACTGCATTGCAACCAAGAAAAACGAAAACGACATACTCGAAATCATAAATCGCTTCAGGGAGAAGCCTCATGCGCCTTTCATTGCTAACGCGTCCCCTCGCAGCCGCCGTGCTCGCCTGCATCGCTTTCGGCACCTCTTCCGCGCATGCCGACGACAGCACCGCCAGCAAGTATCTCTTCGGCGACTGGAACGGGGAACGCACCCGTCTCGCCGACAAGGGCATCACCTTCGACTTCGGTTACGGCTTCGAGGCCGGCCATAATTATTCCGGCGGCGACCGCCGCATCACGCGTTATACCGACCAGTGGAAGCTGGGCACCACGCTCGACCTCGACAAGCTCTGGGGGTGGCACGGCGCCACCTTCAAGCTCATCGTGACCGACCGCAACGGCCGCGACCTCGGCGCCGACGCGCACATCGGCAACAACCAGCTCATCCAGGAAGTGTACGGTCGCGGCCAGACCTGGCACCTCACGATGTTCGCGCTGGAGCAGACCTTCTTCGACGACCGTCTCACCTGGAAGGTCGGCCGCATGCCCGTCGGCGAGGAAGTGGGCAGCTTCTCCTGCGACTTCATGAACCTGAGCTTCTGCGGCGCGCAGCCCGGCAACGTCGTCGGCGACTACTGGGTGAATTGGCCGACCAGCATGTGGGCCACTGTGCTCAAGTTCAACACCACGAAGGACACGTTCGTCCAGATCGCCGCCTTCCAGGTCAATCCGAAGTACGTCGACGATTCGTATGCCCGCCGCCGCGGCCTCGATCTCGATTTCCCCAGCGGCACCACCGGCGCGCTGATCCCGCTCGAGTTCGGCTGGAAGCCCACGCTCAACGGCCTCCCCGGTTCCTACCGCGCTGGCGTCTGGTACAACACGTCCAAGGGCGACGATCTCTACCTCAACGAGGACCGCCAGCCGCTTGCCACCGCGGGCGGCGAACCGCTGCAGCGCAGCTCGCGCAAGGGCGCGTGGATCAGCTTCCAGCAGCAGGTAACCGGTGAAGCGGGCGGCAGGGGCACCACGGTGTTCTTCAATGTCACGTCCGCCGACCACGCCACGTCGGCGACCAACAACCAGATCGCGCTCGGCATGGAGTACAAGGGCATCTTCGGGCGTCCGAACGACTTCGTGGGCGCCGCCATCGCCGGCACGCATGCCAATGGCTATGCCGCGAGGAACCAGCGCCTGTTCAACGCGACGCATCCGGGCGAGGAAGGCATTGTCAACGACGGTTACGAAAAGGTGGCCGAAGTGTTCTACAGCTGGTCGCCGATTCCCTCGATCGCCATCCGGCCGAACCTCCAGTACATCAAGGATCCAGGCGGCAGCAAGCAGAACGACGACGCCTTCGTGCTGGGCTTGAAGACGAGCATCGCGTTCTAAGAGAAGCGCCAGTGCGGGCCGCTACGGCGGCCCGCAACGGGTTCCGCCTCGTAGCGCTGTTATCCTATCCCGCTGCGGAACATGCGGGATTCTTGACATGATCGATCTGGTCGGCTTCGACGGCGACGATACCCTCTGGCGCAGCCAGGAGTTCTACGACAGGGCGCAGGAGGCCTTCGAGGCTATCCTGGGCCGGTACGTGGACCTCGGCGGCCAAGGCCTGCACGACGCGCTGCTCGCGACCGAGCGCGGCAACATCGCGCTCTTCGGGTACGGGGCCAAGGGCATGGCGCTCTCGATGATCGAATCCGCCATCGATCTCACCGATGGACGCATCGAATCCCGGGACATCCATCGCATCGTGCGCCTGTGCAAGGACGTGCTCGCTCATCCGGTGGAACTCCTGCCCGGCATACGCGAGGCCGTGACCGCGGTGGCGGCGACACATCGCGTGGTGCTGATCACCAAGGGCGACCTGTTCCACCAGGAATACAAGGTGGCGAGAAGCGGGCTGGCCGATATCTTCCATCGCATCGAGATCGTGTCCGAGAAGGACACCGCGGCGTATACGCGCCTCTTTACCGAATTCGGCGTGGCGCCCGAGCGCTTCGCCATGGTTGGCAATTCGCTGAAATCCGACATCGCGCCCGTGGTGAACCTGGGTGGATGGGGCGTATACATGCCTTATCACAGCACCTGGGCCCATGAGTTGGTAAGCGACTTCGCCATAGGCGACCGCGTGGTCGAAGTGACGGGTGCCGCGGGCATTCCCGCGGCCATCGCACGGATGCACGCGGCCTGATTCGACATTTCTTTCGCGCCTTGCCCGCGAAGCTGGCGCCCGAACCCTGACGGAGGCGCCATCGTGCATTCGAGGCTGGCAATGGGCTGGCGGGTGGTCAGGACCACGGCCAGGGGTTTCAGCGACGACGAACTGATGACCCGCGCCGCGGCGCTGGCCTTCTACTCGGCGCTGTCGTTCGCGCCGCTGCTGGTGCTGCTGCTGTGGGTCGTCGCCTCGTTGCGCCCCGAATGGCAGGCCCAGCTCGTGGACAGCCTGAACGGTCTCGTGGGTCCGCGCGCCTCGGAAGCGGTGCGTCTGGTGATCGAGAACGCCAAGCAGCGGCCGAGCGTGGGCAGCATGGCCGGCGTGATCGGCCTCGGCGTTACCCTCGTGGGTGCGTCCGCAGTGTTCGCGCAGCTGCAAGGAGCGCTCAACCGCGTCTGGAGCCTGCAACCCCGCCCCGGCACCACGAAGGGCGCCATCCTGAGCTGGCTGCGCGCACGCATGCACGCGCTCGGCCTGCTTCTCTCCCTCGCCTTCCTGCTGGTCATCTCCTTCTCCGCGAGCGCACTCATCGCGGTATTCGTGCGCGGCGGCACCACCGGGTGGCAGATCCTCGAGATCGCCATCTCGCTCTGTGTGTTCGTCCTGATCTTCGGCGCCATCTACAAGGTGCTTCCGGACGCGATCATCGAATGGCGCGACGCGATGATCGGCGCCACGCTTACCGCCCTGCTCTTTGCCATCGGCAAGTTCGCGATCGCCGTATACCTCGACCGCAGCAACGTAGGCGGCCCCTACGGGCCGGCCGGCGGGGTGGTGGTGCTGCTCGTATGGGTCTACTACTCGGCGCTGATCCTGCTGCTCGGGGCGGAACTGACCGAGGCGGTCGCCGAGGCCCGCGGTACCCCGATTAAACCGCGGCCATACGCGATGTCGACCAGGCCCTCTCCAGGGGCCGGGATTGACCCGTCCGTCACGAAGCCGGAGGTATCCCTGAAGGCCATCGATAAGGAGGATGCGCCATGAAGACCCCGCTGCTCGCCATTGCCGCGCTTGCGTTCGCCGGCACCGTCACTCTCGCCACACCGCCCGCGGAGGCGCAGTCCCGGCGCAGCCAGCACCAGGTGTGCGAGAACGTGCAGGTGAAGCAGATCAACTCGAAGGACGACAACCGTCTGATCGGTACCGGCGTGGGCGCCGTGGCGGGCGGCCTGCTGGGCAACCAGGTAGGCGGCGGCAAGGGCAAGACCCTGGCCACTGTCGCGGGTGCCGTGGGCGGCGGCTACGTGGGCAATCGCGTCCAGAAGAATCACCAGGACAAGAACGCCAGCTACCACACCGAGCGCCGTTGCCATTGGGTGGACGACTGAGCCAGCCGGTGTAAGCCCCGCGGCTCCGGCCCGGTCTTAGAGGGAAGGGCGCCCACCCGGGCGCCTTTCCCGTTTCCGGAGGCAATATGCGTATCGAACCCGAGCGCCGGCGGTTCCTCGGCGTACTGGCCGCCACCGTGGCCGCGTCCGCGTCCCTGCCCTTCGTGCTCCGCGCCACGCGCCCGGCAATGGCGGCCGACGCCCCCGCGCCAAAGGGCGGCAACGTCACCCTCGATTGTTTCGCCGACGACAAGAAGCCCCTTGGCACCTGCGTGGAGCCGCGCGTGGTGCTCACCGACGAGCAGTGGAAGGCGAAGCTGGGCACGAAATCCTATTACGTCACCCGCCACGAGGACACCGAGCCACCCTATACGGGAGAAGGCTGGGACCGGCACGACAACGGCATCTACCGCTGCATCGGCTGCGACACCGCGCTGTACGACTCGGCGACGAAGTTCGAATCGGGCACGGGCTGGCCGAGCTTCTGGCAGCCGATCTCGAAGCGGAACATCACCCAGAAGACCGACCGCAGCCTGATCGAGGAACGCACCGCGGTGAACTGCGCGCGCTGCGACGCGCACCTCGGCCACGTATTCGACGACGGCCCCGATCCGACGGGCCTCCGCTACTGCATGAACGCGGCGGCGATGCACTTTGTGCCTGTGAAGGCTTAAAAAAACCCCGCCGTTTGGCGGGGTTCTTTTATCAATGGCCCGGAGGCGTCAGCGGCGTCAGTTCGAATTCCTTCGGCGGCGTTTCGCCCTTCAGGTAGCGCACGAAGTAATCCCAGCGGCGGCGCGTCATGTATTGCGTGGCGGCGCCGTAGCCGTGGTGGGCGTTGGGGATCATGACGAGGTCGAAGTCCTTGTTCGCCTTGATCAGGGCGTCGACCACGAGCAGCGTTTCATACGGCGGCACGTTGTCGTCCGACGTGCCGTGGGCCAGCATCAGGTGGCCCTTCAGGCCCGGGGCCCACTTCTGGTTCGCCTGGTCGTCGTAGTTGGAATTGCCGTCCTTGTCCTTGACCAGGAGGCCCTGCCACTTCTCGGCCCAGTCGTCTTCGTAGTTGCGGTTGTCGTGGTTGCCGGACTCCGAGATACCCACCTTGAAGACGTCGGCGTAGCGGAACATCGCGGTGGCCGTGGCGTTGCCGCCGCCGGAATGACCCCAGATGCCGACGCGGTCGCCGTCGAGCCACGAGTACTTCGTCACCAGCTGCTTCACCGCCGCGACCTGGTCGGGCAGCGTGTTGTCGCCGATGTTCTTGAAGTAGGCGTCGTGGAACGCCTTCGAGCGCCACGGGGTGCCCATGCCGTCCACCGCCACCACGACGAAGCCCAGCTCGGCCAGCGCCTGGTTGTCGCCATGCGACGGAATGAAGCTGCGCGTGCGCACGGAACCGGTCTGCGGACCCGGATAGATGTAGACCACGAGCGGGTATTTCTTCGAGGGATCGAAGTTCGCGGGCTTGAACATCTGGCCGTAGAGGTCGGTCTTGCCGTCGCGCGCCTTCACGGTGAACGCAGTGGGCGGCACCCATCCCTTCGCCTTCAGGCGCGAGATGTCGGCACGCGCGATTTCCTTCACCGTGGCGCCGGTGTCGGAGCGGCGCACGACAGCCACGGGCGGCGTGTCGATCGTGGAATACGAATCGAAGAAGTACGTGCCGTCCTTCGACATGGACACGCTATGGTCGGCGTTTTCCGGAGTCAGCAGAGTGAGGCCCTTGCCGTCGAAGCCTACCTTGTAGAACTGCTGGTAGTACGGATCGACGCCCTTTTCGCGACCGACGCCGCGGAACCAGATGGTCTTCGTCTTCGGGTCGACGTGCAGCACCTGGGTCACGTTCCAGTCGCCCTGGGTGATGGCGTGCTCGAGCTTGCCCGTCTTCAGACTGTACATGTACAGGTGCCCCCAGTTGCTCCGCTCGGAGAACCAGATCACCTCGTCGGTTTCGGGCACGTACTGCCAGTTGGCCTTGTCGTTGCCGCCTTCGAAATAGGTCTTTGCCTTCTCGTCGAAGACCGTGCGCACCTCGCCCGTTTCCGGGTTGGCGATACGCAGCCACTCATGGGTGTGGTCGCGCGCGGTGGACACGAAAGCGACGCTCTTGCCGTCGGCCGCCCAGCGCACGTCGTCCCACACGCCGGGGCTGCACGAGATGTCGTCGCAGATGGTGGAGCGGTGCTGGTCGGCCGGCATCTTGAAGCGGACCATCTTCTTCGTCGGCACGTCGATCACGACGCGCTCGATCATGGTCACGTCCTTGTCGCCCGGCAGCGGATACTTCCAGGTGTCCACTTTCGGATGGCCCACGTTGACGCTCACGAGCGTCATCTCGCCGGTCTTGCGCTGGTCCTGCTGGAACGTGGCGATCTTCTTCGAATCCGGCGACCAGACCAGGATGGCCTCGTCGGTGTGCTTCCAGCCGGCATTGTCGGTGGCGTAACCGTAGTCCTTCACGCCATCAGTGGTCAGCTGCGTTTCCGCGCCCGTCGCCACGTCGCGCACCCAGAGGTTCCAGTGGCGGATGAAGGCTTCGGACTTGCCGTCCGGCGACTTCATGCCGGGTTCTTCGCCGTAGGGCTTGCCGTTGGCATCCTTCTTCACGGCGGTGAGTTCGCACTTGCCGATGGCCTTGTCGCAAACGTAGTTCTTGCCACCGGACGTGATGTCCAGGCCGTCGTCCGGACGAACGACGAAACCCGTCACCGGGAGCTTGCCGGCGTCCACCTTTTTGCCCGTGGCCGCAGAAAGCGCGGCGGCGACCTTGTCGCGATCGAAGGCGCGCGATGCCTGGCCCGTCGCGGCGTCCACCTTGATGAACTGGTCGCCGTCCTTGTCGTGGTCGCGATACCAGAAGTGCCCGTCGTCGATCCAGGTGACACGCTGCACCGCGTGATCCACCAGCGGCATCGTGTTGTTGGCGAGGAACGAATCCGCGCGGCGGTAATCGTCGGTGGTGACCGCCGCGGTCGCGGCGGAGGCCCCGATCAGGGCGAGGAGGACGGCGCCGGACAGCGCCGCGTTACGTTTGGTCGACATCGATGGTCCCCATGGACGGCTCGGGCGGCGCGGGACGCACCGCAAACCGGATGAGGCTAGCCCCCCGATGGCGGCGAGGGCCTATGCCAAAGGTCACGGGTAACGGATCAGCCCTGCCGGGGCCCGGTGCGGAAGCGGCGGCCCTGCTTTGCGACCATCTTCAGCGCAACGGCATCGGGCAGCAGCTTGAACAGCCCCTTGATCGCACGATTGACGCGGCCGGTGACGTAAACCGCCCTGCCCGCCTCCACGGCCTCCAGGCCCTGGCGAGCCACGGTGCCCGCGTCCATCCACATGAAGCCGGGCATCCGGGAGACCAGCTCCCGCGATCCGGTGACGTCGTGGAACTCGGAATAGGTGAACCCGGGGCAGACCGCGGTGACGTTCACGCCGGTGCCGTCGCACTCGAGCGCAAGGGATTGCGAAAACTTGATGAGGTAAGCCTTCGAAGCGGCATACAACGTATGGCCCGCCGAACCGGGGACATGGCCCGCCAACGAGGCGATATTGAGGATGCGACCATAGCCGCGGGCTTTCATGGCCGGCAGCAGGCGGTACGCCAGTTCGGTCGGCGCGGTCATCAGCACCTGGATGAAGGCGGCGTGCGTCGACCACGGCTGGTCTTCGAAGTAGCCCGGAATACCGTAGCCCGCGTTGTTCACGAGCACGTCGATCGAAAGTCCCTGCGCATCCAGGGCAGCGACAAGGGCTTCGACGCCGTCAGGCCTCGCGAGGTCCAGCGGCGCGACGATCGCCTCGATGGCGTGGCGTTCGCGCAACTCCTTCGCCAGCGACTCCAGGCGGTCGGCGCGGCGGGCCGTCAGAACGAGATCGTGACCGCGCCGTGCAAGCTCGCGGGCGAAGGCTTCGCCGATACCGGCAGATGCGCCCGTGACCAGGGCGCGGCGGTTGGATGCCATGGATGTCTTCCGTTGTCACGATGTGAGGCAGGAGTATGCAACGACCTCGCATGAATGAACGAACAGGGTTTGTGCTCACCCCCCAGACGCGCCCTTCACGACTCCGTGCACGGCCCGACCGCGAAGCTGGTCTTCCCAAAAACGACTCCCCCCAGAGTCACAAGGAGCCCACGACGATGACCAGCAGCACCGACCACGACATCAAGGTCCTGAACAATCTGATCGAAACGACCATCGACAGCGCCGAGGGCTACGGCGAAGCGGCGAAAGACGCGGAGAATACGCGTTACGCAGCTGTCTTCCAGCAGCGTGCCGCCGAGCGCCGCCAGGTGACGCAGCGCCTCCAGCAGCAGGTCCGCTCGCTCGGCGGCAATCCCGAAGACGACGGCACCGTCCTTGCCAAGGCCCATCGCATGTTCGTGGAACTGCGCGCGAAGATGAGCTCGAAGGACGACACGGCCATCGTGGACGAAGTCGAGCGCGGCGAAGACCACATCAAGCACAAATACGAAGACGCGCTGAAGGACAACGACGTCTCCGCCGGCACCCGTTCGGCGATCGACGAGGCCTATGTATCGGTGAAGACGGGTCATGATCAGATGCGTGACCTGAAGCACGCGTTGCACGGCAAGGCCTGATTGCAGGCCCGAGGGCTCTGCTACTGATGCCGCCCTCATGAAAAAAGCCCGCGAGCATAGCGCTCGCGGGCTTTTCTTTTATCAACGTATTACCGACTGCCGTAGCGTCTTCGCTGAAATAAATGGTTACCCCTTCGCTGGCTTACCTTGGCTACCGGTACTCAGGGGTGCGGCTATCACACCCTCTATCCATGGGATATAGCTTGAGACGCGAACGGCATGCACGATTTCGCCGTAGAGGCCCTCCACGAGCGGGCGATCCGGTGTCCACGTTTTCAGGAATGGATGATCCGGCGGATATTTACTCCAGGATGCCAGCCCGACGAGCTGCCTTGAGCTCCCATCCCCGACAAACAAGGGGCCACCGCTGTCGCCGCTCCCCGTGATACCCTCAAGAGGCACCGCGGCCGGTGGCTCGTCGAATCGATACCAGACAAAGCGCGCGTCGTCGCCAACGATCACGTTGAAGGCATGGCGCAGGACGGTGCGATGCGAGCTGTGAGGATCCTGGCCGTTGGTGCCATTCCCCGTTGCGCCCTTGCCCACAAGCTCTGCGGTCATCCCCACTTCCTTGTTCCCGCGATAGAGAGGGATGGGAGTCACATCCGTGACTGGCGATGCGAGTTCGATCGGCGCAATGTCGTCCGATGAGCCGAGGAATGCATGCAGCTTGGTCAGGTCGCCGGTTGCCAGTACTTCCTTTATCAGCTGATCGGGTACTTTCTTGTAGCCGGGATGCGTAATGACGCGCTTGACCTTGCGCGCCACGCCGTTTATCGACACTTCGCCATCCATGCCTTGCATTTGCATGGGTGCTGCATGCGCCGCGGTTACGACCCACCGAGGTGCAATCAGCACACCATGCCCCTCACCCGGCATGTCTACCAGCGCCGGAAACGCCGAAGCCGGGACTCGATATCTGGCTTCCTCAACGTCTGTCCTGGTAACGACCGCGCCGACGGCGCTCGACACAACCAACAGGAAAAAGGCGAGACTCCATTTCATTCATTCGTCCTCATCGTTGTCCGGAAGCGTAATTCCGACTCTCGGGTGATTGGGCAATCGACATGCCTTGAACAGCCCGGATTCTTCGATGCCCATTTTCATGTCTGTCCCCTGGCGGCAATGAAAGCTCATGGATGCCTGACGAGGGAGAAAGGTTTAACGCTGGCACCGTCGACAGCTTCGCGTTGCCGAAGGGAAGGATTACACCACCAACCGGTGACGGTGATCGCATTTTCGTCGTATTGCTCGGGGGCGGTATTCAACTCGGGAATCGATGGCTGAGGAAAGTCGTTGGTCATCGACAGCGAAAAAAGCCCCCGCAAGAGCGGGGGCTTCCTAAACTTAAATAAACTTTCAGAACGGTGTTCGCTAGAACGGAATATCGTCGTCGTCGAAGCCTTCGTTCGCGGGCGGTGCCGAACGCTGCGGCGCATTGCCGCCGCGCGGCTGGCCGTAGTCGTCCCCACCGCGCGAGCCACCACCTGCGTAACCGCTACGCTGCTGGCCGCCACCGCTGCTCCAGTTGCCGCCGCCACCGCCGCCACCCGTGCCCTGGCCACCGCGGGCCTGCTGCGGACGGCCACCACCCTGACCGCCGGCGAAGCCGCCACCTTCACCGCCACCCTGGCCGCCGAGCATCTGCATCTCGTTGGCGATGATGTCGGTGGAGTAGCGCTCTACGCCGTCCTTGTCGGTGTACTTGTCGGTGCGCAGCGAGCCTTCGATGTAGACCTGCCGGCCCTTCTTCAGGTATTCGCCGGCGATTTCGGCAAGCTTGCCGAACAGCTTCACGCGATGCCACTCGGTGCGTTCCTGCTTCTCGCCGCTCTGCTTGTCGGTCCAGGCCTCTGACGTGGCGATGCGCAAGGACGTGATCGCCGTGCCGCTGCCGGTATAGCGGGTTTCCGGGTCCGCGCCGAGGTTGCCGACGATGATGACCTTGTTGATGCCGCGTGCCATGGATTTACCTCGTATGCGTGTACCCGCCCATGATAACGGCGCGCGGAATGCGCGGGCGGGCTGGACCGGGTAGTTTCGTCGATGGTCGGGCGGCTGGCAACGCACGGCGGGAAGGCCGCCCGACGCCCCGCGTGGGCCCGGAGCGGTCATTCCCAGCGGATCTGGACCTGGGCCGTGGCACCCGCCGTTCCTGGCCGAAGCGGGCCTACCCTGACATAACGGGCCTCGAAGCCGAGTTCCGGCGGACCGCCTGCCCAGGAGAACTCCACGGCGCTGCTGCCGTCCGGCGGCAAGGGCTGGCCTCCGGCGGACCGCATCTCGATCGCCACACCCGCGGCCTCGCCGATGGGGGCGATGAGGCGTGGATGGCCGGGATAGGGGGTGGCGCGCATGGTGACGACCGCCCGCGTCGCGCCGATGCAGTCCCTGCCGGTGAATGCCGCCCCCCGCCAGGGACTGCTGGCGCCCACACCGGCCAGTTCACCGGCCGCCACCGTGCCGAGGTCGATTCGGACGCGATCGGCTACGAGCCCGCAGGACGGCGTGATGGAGCCACGCACCTGGAATGCCAGATGGTCGTCGGCCGGCGCTGCGAGCCCAGGCCACACGGTGAGCAGGCCGGCTACCAGGCGACCTGCAACGATCCTGTTCATTCGCATACTCCCGTGTATCGCGTCGGCGTGGTGGTTTTGGCGGTGGTATGCAAACGCAGCCTGCACTGGCCGCCCGCGCCGTCCGTCCAGCGCAGCGTCCAACGGCCAGCGGGATCGTCGGTGCGCAGGAAGATTCGGCCACCCTGCCCCACCAGGCCGACGGAACGCGCTGCCGAATCCAGCACGTCGGCTCCGAAGGGCACCGGCCACCCGTCGGGAAAGCGCGCGGTGACGAGCCATGTCGTCGCCACGTCGGTCTCGAAAGGCACCAGCACTACGGCTCCCGCCGTGGGCGCGACACGTCGGCGGGTGGACGCAAAGCCGATGTCGAGGGACGTCCCGCTCGGATCGAGATCGATGGCATTCCATCGGTACGGCGAAATATGGGGGGCCACGGCATAGCCGCGCCGGTCGATGCGCGTGCCCGTGCCTGCCGCGACGCCCGCACCATGCGCGCCGCGGGCACGCACGAGCGCCACGGCATCACCGAGGCGCTGTGCCGTGGTGAAGCCTCCCGCATGGACCACAAGGCCGCCCGACGCGGATACCGAGGCCGCTCGTACCGAGGTCGAGCGGGCGACCGAACCGGCCACCTCTCCCCAAGGCAAACGTTGCGACAGCGAAGCGTCGACGCCGGGCGCGCCGTTGGAGTGACGGGAAAGTGCGAGTCCATACTGGGTGGCTGCATCCACACCAGCGATGCCGTGCATGCCCACGCGGGTCCCGCCGGTACGCGTTCCACCGGGCAAGGTTGCGTACATGGTCGCGCCCGATGTCGAGCCACCCAGTGGCATGGACAGGCTCAGCTGTCCGGTTGCTTCCGACGACGTGCCCAGGAAGCCGCTGCGGCGGGACCGCCTGAGCGTGAAGTCGATGCTGAGGCGACCCTGGGTGCCGGCCCATGAGATCGCTTGGTCGCGCGTGGCGGCATGGGTCCCATAGGCGGTATGGGAGACGCTCACGCCGAGAACGCCCCGTCCGGCAAGCTCGCGCTGCATGAGCATGTCGAAGCGCCGCATCGAGCGGTCGCGGGATGCGGACGCATTCGGGAAGGAAACGGTGCCCTCATGTCCCGCCGTGACGCCCATCGAAACGAGCGTGCTCCTGCCCCAAAGGTTGCCATGACGCATGCGCCACACCATGCCGTTTCCGCCAGAGTGCAAACGCGAACGCGTGACGTCCATGGAAACGGTACCCACACGCGTGGACCGTGCGCTTCCAAGCAGCACGGACACGCTGCTGCTCGACGCGCGGCCACCCGCGAACGCCGTGAGGCCACCCGCAAATCCGTGCCGCCAACTCGCCTGCATGATGACCGGCGCCTTGCCGCGTGCAACGACACCACGACCGGCACTCAACGCATACGAAGTGCGGCCCTCGCGCAGAAGCTCGGGCGCTGGAAAATACGGCACGCGGAAGGTCCGGAGGCGGCCTTGTTCTTCGACCTGCACTTCGATGTCGCCGCCACGCGCC
Organism: Luteibacter sp. HAY1-4A; assembly: GCF_056755355.1. NCBI lineage: Bacteria > Pseudomonadati > Pseudomonadota > Gammaproteobacteria > Lysobacterales > Rhodanobacteraceae > Luteibacter > Luteibacter sp. HAY1-4A. Next base: position 19,262 of record NZ_JBNDHZ010000022.1, on the reverse strand, counting down.
GAGGCATAGAGGTCGTCGATCTCGAACGGCCCGGCCGGGACGACGAGCTCGCGCAACAACACACCGGCCTGCGTAATCCGCACCGTGGCACGGCCGATCGCCACGCCCTTCACTCGCGGCGCGTACCCGTCCGTGCCGTCGGCCGCCATGCGCATGTCGTTCGCGAGGGAGATGCCGCGCAGCCTGACGGGCGGAAGCAGTCCGCCCGTCAGGGGTACGTCACCGAGACGGACGCGCGCTCGCCACGTTCGCAGGGAACGCTCCAGGAACGCATGGCGGTAGCCATATCGCCCGCCTGCCCAGGACCCGGCATGGCGCAGGCGCCACGCTCCGAGGTTGAGCCCCGCATCGCCCGAGGCAAGGAACGTCGTATCGTTCCGCCGCGCCCCGGATGCGTGGCGCGCGCTCATCCGCCACCCCAGCAGCCCGGCGGCGATGCCGTCGTCCCACTGGTCCGGAGGAACGGCACCGGCACGCCGCCGCGTCATGGCCGCCTGGGGCACATCGATATCGAGGCGTTGCTCGCCCACATCGAAACGGGTAGTCGCGGCATCGAGGCGGCGCTCGAGCGGAAGACAGGGTGCGTCGTCCTCCGTCGCAGGGAGTGCGGCCGGAGCGACGCCGTAGGCGACAAGCTCGGCGCGAGCGATGCAAGGATGCGCATCCGCGCCGTCGGTCGGCGACTCGAAGCGAACCGGCCGCCGTGCCTGCCATTCGCCGTTCAAGCGGATATCCACGTGATAGGTGCCGGGCAGGACCGGGTTGCCACGCGCAAAGCGCGACACGTCGAGTACCGGCCCTTCGTCCGACGAGAGGAAGGAGGCGTCGAAATCCACCTCGCCAGCCTCCTGTGCATGAGCGAAACGCACCGTCGTGAGCCACACACCGAAAAAACGGCGCGCGAACATGCGAACGCACAGCTCATGCCGACGACCGGCCGACACCGCCGACTCGCGCGCCATGTGCGTATCGCCAGCGTCATCGCTCAAGATTCGCCGAGCCGGGGATGGCTGCGCCGAAGTCATTGATGGTCACGAAGTCGACCTTGCCGCCCTGGATGTCGTGTCGCTTGGCCGGGACGCTGAAGCGCATGGCCGCACCCGGCCCGACCATGCCACCGCCGAGTGCCAAGGGCGCGACGCCTTTCTCCGGCGCCAGCGCCACGGTGTTGAAGGACACGTGGTACGCCGACGGGTTGTCGACCCTCAACGACGCTGCTTCGCCGTCGCGCTCGAGCGTCCAGCGAAGCCCCGCGGCCGCCCGCTCCGGTGGCGCCGGTAAAGACTCGGGGCGGTGGAAGAGCTTGAGGCGATGACGGAACGCGAACTGGAGGACGTTCCTGCCGTGCGCTTCGGCGGGTTTGGGCGGGATCTCCAGCACGTTCAACCAGTAGAGGTCTTCTTTTTCTCTCGGCGCGTCCTCGCCGACGTGCACGATCCGCAGGGTATGCGCCTGTCCCGGATCGATGCGGAAAACGGGAGGCGTAATGGCGAAAGGCGCATGCGCCGTGGATGGCGAGGAGGTTTCGTCGCCATCGTCGATCCACACCTGCACCAGTGCCGGTTCGGTACCTTTGTTTTCCACCTTCAGCGACACATCGCGCGCCTGCCCGGGAAAGACGACGCGCGTGCCACCGATGACCACGGCGGCGCGAGCGGCATCGGCACAGAGGAGAGCGGCGAACAGGGCCGGGACGAGTCGTAGCATGACGGTTCCTTTTGTCACGGTGACCATGGCCGGACGACGATGCCGTCCGGCCCCACACGCGCTAGCCGCGCTTATTCGTAGGCGATCTGGAAGCCCACGCGGGAGTTCGCGGCGCCTGGCGTGACCTCGCCGGAGCGGTAATACCGTGCGATGAGGTCGATCTGTGCCTTGTTGTCGGCCACGATCACGCTCTTGGAGTCTTCGGTGAACACATTGATGGGCGTACCGTCGCCATTGGCGATCTGGATCTGTACGCCGCCCGCCGCGGTGCCGCCGGCATCGACGTTGAGCCGTCCGCTGAGGCGATCGATGGCGGGGCTTGCCGGGTCGAAACGCACCTTCACCTTCGTATCGTTGGCGCACTCCTCATTGCCGCCCACCTGGATGCTGAAGCCCCGGTCGCCGTAGGTCTGGCCCACCTGGGCGAGCGCACCGGCGCTGATGGTGTCCAGGGGCACGCTTTTCGTGATGCCGCCGCTGCCCGGCTGCTGGCCTTCGACCAGGCACGTGGCCGACGTGATCGTGCCGGTGATCTCGATGGTGCCGTCGTTCGCCGCCCTCGCGGACGAAACCGCGGCCAGGGTGGAAACGAGCAGGGTCGCTGCGATGGATGGTCTGTGCATGGCGATGTCCTCGATGGCTGGAACACGCCGCGGGCCGGCGTGTCGGGCTCAGTCTGCGCACGCCCGAGGCCGCCGTTCGATACGCAAATTCTGAAAAATTCAACGAGCACAGGCACTTTCGCGGTCGACACCGCAAGGCGAGGTCGGCGAATGCCCGGGAGGAATGTGAGCGAGGCATTGGTCCCCCGTGCTTGGCAGGGCGAGACCGTACACGCCGACAAACACGCTTCCACCCCTATAATGGCCGCTGATATGTCGCATACGACCTGGTCCATGTCCTCCATCGCCGCCGCCCCTTCCTCCCTCGACTTCGCCGGCGTCCGCGCACTGGCGGCAGACGACATGACGGAGGTGGACGCTCTCATCCGCCACCGCCTTTCGTCCGACGTGGTGCTCATCAACCGGATCGCCGACCACATCATCGCCGGCGGCGGCAAGCGCCTGCGGCCGATGCTGCACGTGCTTGCCGCGCGAGCCGCGGGCTACGCCGGGAAGGAACACGCGAAGCTTGCCGCCATCGTCGAGTTCATCCACACCTCGACGTTGCTGCACGACGACGTGGTGGACGAGTCGGACATGCGCCGCGGCCGGAAAACGGCGAACGCGCTGTGGGGCAACGCGGCCAGCGTGCTGGTCGGCGACTTCCTCTACTCGCGCTCGTTCCAGCTGATGGTGGAGCTCGACGACATGCGCATCATGCGCATCCTCGCCGACACCACCAACACGATCGCCGAAGGCGAAGTGCTGCAGCTGCTGAACATCGGCAACGCCGATGTCGACGAAGCCGCCTACCTCGCCGTGATCGAACGGAAGACCGCCGTGCTGTTCGCCGCGGCGACGGAACTCGGCGGCGTGCTTGGCGGCCTGCCCGACACGCAGGTCGTCGCGCTGCGCCGGTACGGCATGGAACTGGGCTATGCATTCCAGATCGCGGACGACCTGCTCGACTACGTGTCGGATTCGGAAACGCTCGGCAAGAACATCGGCGACGACCTCGCCGAAGGAAAGCCGACGCTCCCGCTCATCTATGCCATGCAGGCAGCCGATGCGGAACAGCTGAAATCGCTTCGCCACGCCATCGAGCATGGCGGGCTGGATTCGCTGGATCGCATCGTGGCCGCCATCCGCGATTCCGGGGCGCTGGAACGCACCAACGAGAAAGCCGTGGCACATGCAGCGGCGGCACGCGAGGCCCTGGCCGACCTGGCGCCCTCGCCGTTCCGCGACGCGCTGGCGGCGCTCGCCGACTACTCGGTCGAACGCCGCTTCTGAGCGGCGCCTACTTCGCCCCGGCGAAGGCTTCCTTCAACCAGGCGTGCATCGCGGCATAGGCGCGATGCGCCACCTTCGCGTCATAGCGGCAGTTGCCGGTTGCCGTGGTCGCTTCCTTCTCGGTGAAGCAGTGCACCGCTCCGCCGAAGTCTTCCATCGCCCAGTCGACCTTCGCCCGGCGCATCTCGTCCTCGAAGGCGGCACGCTGTTCCATCGGCACGTTCTCGTCGTCGGCACCGTTCAAGGCCAGCACGCTGGCGTGGATGTTCGACGGGAGTTTCTCGTCGGTGGCAAGGAGGCCGTGGAAGGTGACCACCGCGGCGACGTTCGCCCCCTCGCGTGCGAGGTCGAGCACGGCAGACCCACCGAAGCAGAAGCCGATGGCACCCAGCTTCGACGCATCGATCGGCGCCTGCCGTGCCTGCGCCTTCAGTTCCTCGAAAGCGCGCGAGACGCGTTGCCGCATGACCTTGCGATCGGCGTAGAGCGGCTTCACCGCGGCGCCCGCCTCTTTTTCATTGGCGGGACGGATATCGCCGCCGTACATGTCGGTGAGGAGGATCACGTAATCCTTCCCGGCGATTTCCTTGGCCTTGGCCACCGCCACGTCGTTCACGCCGAACCAGTTCGGCACCATCACAAGCCCCGGGCGCTTCGCGGACACGGCGTCGTCGTAGACGAGGAAGCTCTTGTAGGTCACGCCGTGGTCGGTCCATTGCACGGGCTTGGCGACCATCGCCGCCGCGGCGGCTCCGACGTGACCGAAGGCAAGCAAGGACAGGATGAGCAATGAACGTCGCATGGCGTGACTCCCTGTGGAAAGTGCGCCAAGCATAGGCGCCCGGGACCCGCCTGTCGCGATGTCCGCCGCGCCCGGGGGAGCCGCGACTCAGAGGCCGGCGGCGTGCCTTGCCAGCTTGCGCTTCAACGGGCCGAGCGCGTCCATGATCCTGACTCCGGCGGCGCGCGCCGCCACCAGCGGGGGAGCCTGCCACGCATAGATGCGCGCCAGCGCATCGAACGACCACGCATCGAGGCCGTCGGCGCTCCGGCGACGCCGGGCATAGCGGCGCAGTACGTGCGCGGCGGCGATGTCGCGGCCGAGGTCACGCGCGTGTACCAGCGTGTCGCGCAGTTCCACGACGTCGCGCAATCCGAGGTTCACGCCCTGCCCCGCCAGCGGATGCACCGCATGTGCCGCGTCGCCGAGGAGCACCATGCGGTCGGCATCATAACGATCGGCCAGCTTGAGGCGCAGCGGGAAGGCAGCCCGGCGCGTCACGGCCGCGATGGGGCCGAGGCGGAAGTCGCTGGCGACACCCAGCGCTTCACGGAACCCGTCGTCGTCCAGGGCGAGGACGCGCACCGCCTCGGCCTCGGGCAAGGACCAGACGATCGAACTGCGCCCGTCGGCCAGGGGAAGCATCGCGAGGGGGCCGGTGGGAAGGAATCGCTGCCAGGCGGTGCGCTCGTGCGGACGCGCCGTTTCCACGTGCGCGACAACGCCACGCTGTGCATAGTCCCGGCCATGCGTGCCGATGCCGGCCATCGCGCGCAAGGGCGATTCCGCGCCATCAGCTGCGACCACCAGACGCGCCGAAACCATCTGGCCGTCAGCCAGTTCCAGTTGTGCGCGGTCTTCTCGCTGCGACAGTCCCACCACCTCGGCGGGAACGATCCGGCGCACCCCCGCATCGTCGAGGGCGTGCCACAGGCAAGCCTGCACAAGGGAGTTTTCGACGATGTAACCCAGCACATCGCGGCCTTCGTCGGCGGCGTCGAAGCGGATCGTGGCGCCGCTCTCCGCGTCCCAGACCACCATGCGGTCGTAGCCGGACGCGCGCGCGGAAGCGATGGCGTGCCAGACGCCCAAGTCGTCGAGCAAGGCGATCGATGAGGGTGCGAGACCGACCACGCGCAGGTCCACCTCGTTCGCCACGGCCCACGGCGGGGGCTCGCGCGCGTCGACGAGCGCGGCGGAAAATCCGGCGCGTGCGAGGGCCAGCGCGGTCGCGGCGCCCACCATGCCACCGCCGACCACAGCCACGTCCAGGACCTGGCCGCGCCGGCGTGGCGACGGATCGTTCCAGGAATCACTCACGGGGTCTTCTCCCTCACGGCCAGCGGCGCATGCGGACGGAATCCCATGCCGCGACGGCTCAGGGCGTGCCGCAACGGCGGCAGCCGATCGAACGCCAGCATGGCTACCGAGCGCAGGGGGCCGAGGAGCGGCTGGTCCATGCAGGCAAGGCGCACCAGGCCATGGCTCATCGCCATGGTGCCTTCGCGATCGGGCGTGCGGCGTCGGACGTATTCCGCCAGCATGGGCGCGCCGCCGGGATCGGCGGCCGACGCCACCAGTTCGGCGAGCGTGAGGGCGTCGCGCAGCCCGAGGTTGAAGCCTTGCGCGCCGATGGGATGTATGGTCTGCGCCGCATTCCCCACGAGCACGGCGCGCGTGGACGTCAGCGACGTCGCGGCCACCCGGCGAATGGGGTATGGCACCCGCTTGCCCGGCCGGCTCAGCCGGCCCAGGCGCCAACCGAAACGCTCCTGCACCAACGCCGCGTACGCAGCATCGTCGAGCGCGGCCACCTCGCCGGCCCGATCGGCCGCTACGGTAAGGACCACGCCCACCCGGCGGTCGGCGAGCGGCAGAACGGCGACAGGCCCGTCGTCGGTGAAGCGTTCGAAGGCCCTGCCCTGGGGATCGCGCTCGGGCATCATCGTGGTGACGAAGAGCGCCTGCTCGTAGTCGTGTTCGTGCACACCAATGCCCAACTGAGTGCGAACGCCGGAGCCGGTTCCGTCAGCCGCGACCAGCAGGGGCGTCGATATGTCGCGCCTCTCGTTCCCGCTGAGCACGCTCACCGTCCAGCCGGCGGCGGTGGGCGCAATGGACTCCACGCGCGCGGGGGCCATGCGCACGAGATGGCGGCAATCCTCGAGTCGCCGCAGGAGCGCCGCGCCCAATTCCCGCGCCGGCAGTGTCCAGCCAAGGACATCGACACCTTCGGCCGCCGCGTCCATGCGTACGCTGCCGAAGTCGCCGGCGCGGCTGGTATGGATGTGGCGGATGGGCGTGGCACGATGGCTGGCATGGTCCCAGACGCCGATGGCATCGAGGCCGTTCACCGTCGCCCGGGCAAGGGCAAGGTTGCGCTCGTCGTAGCTGGGCTGCTCGCCGATGCGGGGTGCCGACGCCTCGATGAGTACGGCCGGGAGGCCCGCCGTGTCGAGTGCGATGGCGAGGCTGGCGCCGACCAGGCCCCCGCCGACGATGAGGATGGGTTCGGACTGGCTCATGCGCGAATCATACCCCCGCGCCGCCAAGGACACTCTAGAATCCGCGCATGGGTAATCGACTTTCCAAGATCTACACACGCACCGGCGACGACGGCAGCACCGGCCTGGGCGATGGCAGCCGCACCGGCAAGGACTCGCTCCGCGTGGCGGCCTACGGCACAGTGGACGAACTGAACAGCGCCATCGGCATGATCGTCGCCGCGGAAAGTCTGGACGACGACATGCGCGAAGCCCTGCTCCAGATCCAGCATGAATTGTTCGACCTCGGCGGAGAGCTCTGCATCCCCGGCATGGCAATGATCCAGGCGAAGGACATCGACCGCCTGGAAACGGTACTGGACGGCTTCAACGCGGACCTTCCGCCGTTGAAGGACTTCATACTGCCCGGCGGCGGCATGGCGGCGGCCACCTGCCACCTTGCTCGCACCATTTGTCGCCGCGCGGAACGCGAAGTGGTGGCGCTCGGACGAGAGGAGGATGTCCGCCCCGAGGCACGGCGCTACCTGAACCGCCTTTCAGACTTGCTCTTCGTGATGGCGCGCGTCATGGCGCGCCGCAGCGGCCACGGCGAGGTGCTCTGGGAGCACGAACGCCGCCCGCGCGGGTAAGACACGGGAAAGCTGCCGGGCGTCCTCCCGGTGTAAGCTCGCCGGGCCGGTGCGGCCATGCGGACCGCGCCTTTCAGGGAATCATGCTCATGGGCGACGTGCCATCGTGCGGTGGGGCTGGCGATTCTGCTAAGTTGGCCGCCTTTCGACCGGATAAGACCGCGCCCGTGACGTCACGCATCAGCATCCTGCCTAAACGCCGCCTGCTGGCGACCGCCGTCGCCTTCATCGTTTCCGGCTACGCCTTCGAGGCGCCCGCCCAGAGCGCGCCGGCCCAGGGGGAAACGCGCACCGTCGCCGCTCCCGCCGCACCGGTCGCCGCGGAAACCTGCCCGCTGGGCTCGTTCATCTGCCCGCCCCGTCCGGTCAGCTATGCGCTGTGCCGGCCGAACGCGATGCTCGATTTCTATGAGCCTTCGATCACCAAGGACACGTCGCTGCGCGATACGGCGGTGACCGATGTCCACTCCGGCATCGACGACGGGAACCAGGGCGGCGTGAAGGTCGAGAGCCCTGAGCCGAACGTCTATCACATGACCGGCGGCGTCCGCATGGAACGTGCCGACCAGGTGCTCCGCGCACAGGACGTCACCTACAACTCCGACTCCACCGCCTACGACGCACGCGGCGACGTGAAGTACCAGGAAGCCGGCATGCTCGTGTCGGCCGACCGCATGACCGGCACCACCACGCCCAATCAGGGCGATGCCTATAACGTCCGCTACCAGCTGCTGCAATCGCGCGGCAACGGCGTGGCCGACCATGCGAAGGTGATGGACCCGCAACATGGCAGGTTCACCCTCGCCACGTACTCCACGTGCGACGTCGGCAGCCGCATGTGGGAGTTCCGTGCGAAGACGATGAACCTCAACAAGGAAACGGGCGTCGGCGAGGCGCGCAGCGCCACCATGCGCTTCAAGGGCGTGCCGTTCATGTACCTGCCCTACTTCACGTTCCCGCTGGACGACCGGCGCAAGAGCGGTTTCCTCTACCCGACGTTCGGGTCGAGCAGCCGTTCGGGCCTGTTCCTCAACCTGCCCTACTACCTGAATCTCGCGCCGAACTACGACGCCACGATCACGCCGGGCTATTACAGCGACCGCGGCTTCATGCTGGGCGCGGAATTCCGCTACCTGCTGCCGCGTTCCAACGGCACCTTCGAGGTGAACTACATGGCCCGCGACAGGGGGCCCGACGATGACGAAAGCAACACCAGCGACCGCGACGGGTCCAAGCAGCGGTACTTCGTCCATATCACCAACTCGACCAACCTCGGCGACGGGTTCAATTTCGGCGCGAACATCAATCGCGCCTCCGACAATCAGTACTTCCGCGACTTCAGCAACGACCTCTACCAATCCGCGATCGGCATTCTCTCGTCGAGCGCGTACATCACGAAATCCGGCAAGTACTGGAGCGCGGCCCTCGGCGCCGACGACTACCAGAACGTGGATGCCTCGTTGCCGAACTACGTGGTGCCTTATCGCCGCTGGCCGCGGGCTATCTTCAATCTGGAAGCACCCGTAAACGGCTGGCTCGATGTCGGTGTCGATAGCGAAGCCGTAGCCTTCCGCAAAGTGGACAGGGCCCCGGGCCAGATCGACGGCAACCGCCTGGATCTCGCGCCGTATCTTGCCGCCGACTTCTCTGGCGCCTCCTGGTTCGTCCGGCCGCGCGTGGAATACCGCTACACGGCGTACCGGCTGGATTCGGACTACAACCGGGCCGCCTACCCGGAGCAGAGCCCGTCGCGCTCGGTGCCCATCGGCAGCCTCGACGCCGGCCTGATCTTCGACCGGCACACCAGTCTCTTCGGCAGCGACTACACCCAGACGCTCGAGCCACGCATCTACTACCTCTACGTGCCGTACCGGAACCAGAACAACCTGCCGACCTTCGACACCAACGAGATGTCGTTCGACTTCTGGCAGCTGTTCACCACGAACCGCTTCTCCGGTGCCGACCGGCAGATGGACGCGAACAACCTCACGGCGGCACTCACCACCCGCCTGCTGGACGACAGCGGCGTGGAGCGCCTTTCGGCAAGCATCGGCCAGATCAAGTATTTCAGCGACCAGAAGGTGCAGATGCCGGGCGTGCTGACCACCGACTTCTCCAAGTCGAACTACGTGGCACAACTGGCTATCCAGCTGAACGACAAGTGGCGCCTGAACAGCTCCTACCAGTGGGACCCGAACAAGCGGCCAAACCCATACCCGAACGACCAGGGCCTGCCATTCCAGCAGGGTCGCGAGACCGACCTCGCCACCGTCCAGTTGCAGCGGCGCATCAGGGGCGACGGCATCGTCAACTTCTCCTACCGGTACCGCCGCAACGTGATGGAACAATTCGACACTTCGGTGGTCTTTCCCATCTCGGAACGGTGGCGTGCGCTGGCCCGTTGGGTCTTCGCCCGTCGCGACGTCCTGCAAGGCGCCCTCCCCAATGGTACCCCCTACAGTACGTTCACCTTCTCGCACCGCACGCTGGAGGCCGCTGCGGGCGTGGAATACAACAGCTGCTGCGTCGCCTTCCGGGTACTCGGCCGGCACTACGTGCACGACTACCTGCGGAAGACCGATAACGCGGTCATGTTCGAGGTTGAATTCAAGGGCTTGGGCTCGCTCAACCCGCAGTCGGGCGCCTACCTGCGCCGTGCTATCCTTGGCTATCAATAAATGGGGCAGGTGCCCCGGGCTCCCTATTCGATGAAGCAGATCCTCGCGTACTCCCTGCTCGCCACCTCCTTCCTGGTGGCCGTGCCTCCCGCCCACGCCCAGCTGATGCCCTCGGCGCAGCCCACCCAGGGCAACATGAGCGTCGGCAACGGCTCGCTCGACCGGATCGTGGCGGTCGTGGAAGAGGACGTCATCCTGCAGAGCGAGCTCGACGAAGCCATCAACGCCATCGTGCGCCAGTACGCCTCCAATCCAGGCCAGCTGCCCCCGAAGGACGTCCTGGCCCGCCAGGTGCTCGACCGCCTGATCCTCATGCGCCTGCAGGTCCAGCGCGCCAGCGACCAGGGCATCCGCGTGTCCGACCAGGACATCGACCAGGCCGCCGGCAACGTGGCCCAGCAGAACAAGATGAGCCTCGACCAGCTGCGCGCCGCGGTCGAACAGGACGGCTTCAGCTATGCGGCGTTCCGCCAGCAGCTGTCCGACCAGATCGTCGCGCAGAAGCTGCACGAGAGCGTGGTCCGCGACCAGGTCACCGTCACCGACGCGGAAGTGAACAACCTGCTCGCCAGCCCCACCTACAAGGCGGGTGAAGTCCACCTCGCGCACATCCAGATCAGCACCCCGGCCGGTGGCGGCGCCAGCGATATCGCGCAGGCCCAGACCAAGGCCGAGGAAGCCATCAAGGCCATCAAGGGTGGCATGGACTTCAACGCCGCCGCCATCCGGTACTCCGACGCGCCCGACGCCCTCGACGGCGGCGATCTCGGCTGGCGCCGCCTCGACGAGGTACCGCCGGCGTTCGCCGACGCCGTCTCCACGTTGAAGGCCGGCGAAACCACTCCCGCCCTTCGCGGTCCTACCGGCTTCCACATCCTGAAGCTGGTGGAAACACGCCAGCCGGGCCGGCAGATCGTCACCGAATACCACGCCCGCCAGATCCTCATCAAACCGTCCGAAATCGTCACGCCGGAGCAGGCGGAGAAGAAGGCGCAGGATCTGTACACCCGCGTCGTCGACAAGAAGGAAGACTTCGCCAAGCTGGCCAAGGACGAGTCCAAGGACACGACCACGGCCAACAACGGCGGCGACATGGGCTGGTTCGTGAAGGACGCCTGGGGCCAGGCCATCGGCACCCAGATCGACCAGCTGAAGGACAACGAGGTGTCGCACCCCATCCAGACCGATGCCGGCTGGATCGTGCTGCAGCGCCTGGGTTCGCGCCAGAGCGACCTTACCGACCAGTTGCAGCGCGACCAGGCGCGCCAGGCCATCGGCAACCGCAAGGCCGACGAAGCCTACGAGAACTACCTCCGCGAACTGCGTTCGACCTCGTTCGTCGACATCCGCGTGCCGGAGTTGAAGGACCCGGACGACAAGCAGGCTTCGGCCACGCCGTAAGCCATGACTGCGACCACCCTGCCACGGCTCGCCGTCACCACCGGTGAGCCTGCCGGGGTGGGACCCGAGCTGGTCGCCCGCCTCGCCGCAAGCGATTGCGCCGCCGACCTCGTCGCCATCACCGACCGGGAACTCCTGCACCGTGCCGCTGCCGCATGCGGCCTGGCGCTGCACATCGTCGACGACGACGGCAAGCGCATTGCCTCACGCCCTTCCGGGCAGATCAGGATTCGCCACGTGCCTCTCGGCGTTCACGAATCGCCGGGCCGCCCGGACCCGCGCAATGCACGGCACGTCCTGCACATGCTGGCTCTCGCAGCCGACGGGTGCCTTGCCGGCGACTTCGACGGCGTGGTGACCGGACCCGTCCAGAAATCCAGCATCAACGATGCCGGCATCGCCTTCAGCGGCCACACGGAGTTCTTCGCCGAGCGCGCGTCGGCCGAGGTGGTGATGATGCTCGCCGGGCCCCGGCTCCGCGTGACCCTGGCCACTACCCACCTGCCGCTGTCGGCCGTGCCTTCGGCGATAACCCCGGCCCTGCTCGAGCGCACTCTTCGCATCGTGCGAACGGCCCTGGTGTCGCTTTTCGGCATCCCGCAGCCGCGTATCGCGGTGCTGGGCCTCAACCCGCACGCGGGCGAAGGCGGACACATGGGCCGCGAAGAGATCGATACCATCGTGCCCGTGCTCGAACGGCTACGCGCAGAAGGCGTCGACCTCATGGGTCCCCTGCCGGCGGACACCGCATTCGTTCCGGCCATGCGCGACCGCTACGACGCCGTGCTGGCCATGTACCACGACCAGGCCCTGCCGGTGCTCAAGAGCGAAGCGTTCGACAGCACGGTGAACGTGACCCTCGGCCTCCCCTTCATCCGTACCTCGGTGGACCATGGCACCGCGCTGGACCGTGCCGGCAGCGGCACGGCGGACCCCGCCAGCCTGTTCGCAGCCACCCGCATGGCCATGGATCTCGCCCGGCAGCGCAGGCAGCCATGAACGCACGCCCCAAGAAAAGTTTCGGACAGCACTTCCTCCACGAGAAGCGCTACATCGACCGGATCGTGTCCTCGATCGCCCCGAAGGACGGCGACACCGTCGTCGAAATCGGTCCGGGCGAAGGCGCCATGACCATGCCGCTCCTCGCCGTGGCGAAGCGCATGACGGCCATCGAACTCGACACCGACCTCATTCCCGGCCTCCAGCAGCGGGCCGCGCCGATCGGCGACCTGCGAATCGTCCATTCCGACGTCCTGAAGGTCGACTTCACCGCACTCGCTCGGGAACTGGGTGCGGAACGCCTGCGCATAGCCGGCAACCTGCCCTATTACATTTCCAGCCCCATCCTGTTCCATTGCGTGGAGCACGCGGCCGCCATCCAGGACATGCACTTCATGCTCCAGAAGGAAGTGGTGGACCGCATGGCGGCCGAGCCGGGAAGCAAGGTGTACGGGCGACTCAGCGTGATGCTCCAGCTGGCCTGCCGCGTGACGCCGCTCTTCACGGTGCCGCCGGGGGCCTTCCGGCCGCCGCCGAAGGTCGACTCCGCCGTGGTGCGGCTGGTACCTCTGCCTCCCGAACAGCTCCCAGCGGGCGATCCGGCAAAAATTCACGCGATTGTGAAGGCGGCTTTCGCGATGCGCCGCAAGACCCTCTCGAACACGCTGAAGGGCATGGTCGACGAGGCCGGCATTCGCGCCGTGGGCATCGATCCCAGGGCGAGGGCGGAAACACTGGCACCCACGGATTTCGTGAAGCTCGCGAACGTGATGTAACCGTGGTTTCGGGGCACACTTGCCCACCCCCTCCGCGTCCCCGACAATCCCTACATGAATTCCAAATCCCCCTACACGATCGACGTGGAGGTCGAAACCCGCTTCGTTCCCGACCAATCGCAACCGACGGACAACCGCTACGTGTTCGCCTATACGATCACGCTGCGCAACGCCGGCCAAACCGGCGCCCAACTGCTGACACGGCACTGGGTCATCACCGATGCGAACGGCAAGGTCGAGGAAGTACGCGGCGACGGTGTCGTCGGCGAACAACCGTGGATGCGTCCGGGCGACTCGTTCGAATACACCTCCGGCGCCGTCCTGGAAACCGCGGTTGGCACCATGGGAGGCAGCTATCGCATGGTGGCGGACGACGGCACGCATTTCGATGCGCCGATTCCCACATTCGTGCTTTCGATACCCCGCACGCTCCACTAGGATCGAAACCATGGACTGCGCGCACGCCGGGAACGGCCATAAGGGAACACCGCTGGAGCAACCGGACTGATGGCCGTATACGCAATCGGCGACGTCCAGGGCTGCTATCCCGAACTCCAGCGCCTGCTGGACAAGCTCCGTTTCGATCCTTCCGCCGACAAGCTCTGGTTCTGTGGCGACCTGGTGAACCGCGGTGGCGAATCCCTCGCCACGCTGCGGCTCATCCATTCGCTGCGCGACCAGTCGATCATCACCCTGGGCAACCATGACCTCTCGCTTCTCGCGATCGGGCAGCGGCGAGAAGACGCGCAAGCGAGGGTGAACCCGGAACTTCGCGAAGTGCTCTTCGCCGACGATGCACCGGTGCTGCTCGAGTGGCTGCGCATGCAGAAACTGCTGCACCACGACGAAGCGCTGGGCTGGACGATGATCCACGCCGGGCTCGCGCCCATGTGGACCCTTCGCCAGGCGCAGCGTGCGGCGCTCGAGGTCGAACGCGAACTCGGCGGTCCGCGTCACCAGCGCCTCCTCAAGAACCTGTTCGGTAACCGTCCGCCGGGCTGGAACAATCGTCTCCAGGGCGTGGAGCGCCATCGCGCCACCATCAACACGCTCACGCGCATGCGCTACTGCGACGTCAACGGCCGCATCGATTTCGAGGGCAAGGGCGTACCCGGTACGCAGAAGCCCGGCCTTTACCCGTGGTTCGAAGTGCCCGGTGTGCGCCGCCGCGAAACGAAGATCGTCTGCGGCCACTGGTCGGCACTCGGCCGCTTCGCGGGTCTTGGCGTCTACGCCATCGATACCGGCTGCGTCTGGGGCGGACAGCTCACCGCCATGCGCCTCGACTCGCCCGAGCCAATCTACATCACCGTGGATGCCGAGCCGTATCGACAGAAGCCGAAGGGCGGCGGTGACTGAGCCAGACGATTGATCCAAATGAAAAACCCGCCTTTCGGCGGGTTTTTCATATCAACTGAGCTGACCGTGGCAATGCTTGTACTTCTTGCCTGAACCACAGGGGCATGGATCGTTCCGGCCTACCTTCGGTCCATCGTTGAGCACCGGCGCCATGGCCGGAGCCGCGGCAGTGACGTTGCCGTCGCCCTGGCCGATGGCCTGCGCGTCGGCGTGCTGGAATTGCAGGCGCTGCGCTTCCGCCATGCGCTGCTGCTCCGCCTCCATCGCGAGCACTTCCTCTTCGCTGCGGATACGGATGCGGGCCAGCATCTGCACGACTTCGCCCTTGATGCGGTCGAGCATCTCGGCAAACAGTTCGAACGACTCGCGCTTGAACTCCTGCTTGGGCTGCTTCTGCGCGTAACCGCGCAGGTAGATGCCCTGGCGCAGGTAATCCATGCTGGCAAGGTGTTCCTTCCAGGCGTTGTCGACGACCGACAGCATCACGTGCTTCTCGAGCGAGCGCATCGTCTCGGCACCGACCTGGGCTTCCTTCTCGGCGAACAGTGCATCGACGCCTTCGCGCACGTGTTCGAGGATCGAGTCGGCGTCCGCGTCCTGCTGGCCTTCCAGCCAATGGGCGACGTCCAGACGGAGGTTCAGTTCGCTCGCCAACTCGCGATCGAGACCGGCGATGTCCCACTGGTCGTCAATGCTGTCGGCCGGCACGTACTTGCGCACCAGCGCCGTCACCACGTCCTGGCGGACGTCGACGATCATGTCGGAGATGTCGTCGGTTTCCAGCAGTTCGTCGCGCTGCGCGTAGATCACCTTGCGCTGGTCGTTGGCGACGTCGTCGAACTCGAGGAGGTTCTTGCGGATGTCGAAGTTGTGCTGCTCGACCTTGCGCTGCACCTTCTCGATCTGGCGCGTGATGAGCCGGTCTTCCAGCGCTTCGTCTTCCTTCATGCCGAACATCTGCATCCAGCGGCCGATGCGCTCGCCGCCGAAGATGCGCATGAGGTTGTCCTGCAGCGACAGGTAGAAGCGCGACGAGCCCGGATCGCCCTGGCGTCCGGAGCGGCCGCGCAGCTGGTTGTCGATACGCCGGGATTCGTGGCGCTCGGTACCGATGATGTGCAGACCACCGGCGGCCAGCACCTGTTCGTGGCGCTTCTTCCAGTCCTCGCGTACCTTCTGGCGATCGGCGTCGGACGCACCTTCCGGAAGGGCGGCCAATGCCGCCTCGAGGCTGCCGCCCAGCACGATGTCGGTGCCGCGGCCAGCCATGTTCGTGGCGATGGTGACCGCACCCGGCGCGCCGGCCTGGGCGACGATGTGCGCCTCGCGCTCGTGCTGCTTCGCGTTCAGCACCTCGTGCGGAATGCCTTCCTTGCGCAGGAGGCCCGACACCAGTTCGGAAACGTCGATGGACGCCGTGCCCACCAGCACGGGCTGGCCGCGCTCGTGGCATGCCTTGATGTCGGCGATGACCGCCTTGTACTTGGCTTCGGGCGCGAGGAAGACGGAGTCCGGGTTGTCCACGCGGATCATCGGCTTGTGGGTCGGGATGACGACCACTTCCAAGCCATACACCGTCTGGAACTCGTAGGCTTCCGTGTCGGCCGTACCGGTCATGCCGGCCAGTTTCTTGTACATGCGGAACAGGTTCTGGAACGTGACCGTGGCGAGCGTCTGGTTCTCGCGCTGGATGGGCACGCCTTCCTTCGCTTCCACCGCCTGGTGCAGGCCGTCCGACCAGCGGCGGCCGGCCAGGGTGCGGCCGGTGAACTCGTCGACGATGATGACTTCGCCGTCGCGCACGATGTAGTCGACGTCGCGCTGGTAGATGGCGTTTGCGCGCAGGGCCGCGTTCATGTGATGAACGACGGCCAGGTTCTTGGAATCGTACAGGCCGCTGTCGGGGTCGATGACGCCGGCATCGCGCAGCAGCTGCTCGGCGTGTTCCATGCCCTCTTCGGACATGTGCACCTGCTTCTGCTTCTCGTCGACGAAGTAATCGCCGGGGCCGTCTTCCTTTTCCTGCCGGGTGAGGTGCGGCACGACCTTGTTCACCGCGATGTAGAGCTGCGGGGAATCCTCGGCGGGACCGGAGATGATGAGCGGCGTACGCGCCTCGTCGATCAGGATGGAGTCGACCTCGTCGACGATGGCGTAGTGCAGGCCGCGCTGGTTGCGCTGCTCCTTACTGAGCGCCATGTTGTCGCGCAGGTAGTCGAAACCGAATTCGTTGTTCGTACCGTACGTGATGTCCGCCTGGTAGGCGCTGCGCTTGTCGGCGTGGTCCATGCCCGGATACACGACACCGACCGTAAGGCCCAGGAAGTTGTACAGCTTGCCCATCTGGGCCGAGTCGCGACGCGCCAGGTAGTCGTTCACCGTGACCACGTGCACACCCTTGCCCTCGAGGGCATTGAGGTACACCGGCAGGGTGCCGACCAGGGTCTTGCCCTCGCCCGTGCGCATTTCGGCGATGCGGCCGGCATGCAGCACCATGCCGCCGATCAGCTGCACGTCGTAATGGCGCATGCCGAGCACGCGCTTGGCGGCCTCGCGGGTGACCGCGAATGCCTCGGGCAGCAGCTTGTCGAGCGTTTCGCCGGCGGCGACGCGCTGGCGGAATTCGTCGGTCTTGCCACGCAGGGCGTCGTCGGAAAGCTTTTCGAACTCCGGCTCGAGGGCGTTGATGCGCTTGACCGTCTTGGAGAGGTCGCGCAGCACACGCTCGTTACGGCTGCCGAAAATACTCGTCAGGGCACGATTGAACATCGATCATCCGGATCTGAAACGAAAAGGTTGCCGGAAGGCCGATGGCCGGCCGGCACGAAGGGACGATCATACTACGGGCGCCCCCGGCTTTCCTCGGGGTGGCGGCGGCCGGGCCGGGATTCAAGCCCGGCGTCGGCCCTTCAGCGATGGCTGCGGACGTACGCCAGCGGGTTCACGACGCGGTCGTGGTACCAGACCTCGAAATGGACGTGGGAGCCGGTGGAGCGACCGGTGGAACCGGCCTGGGCGATGACGTCGCCGACCCGGACCCGCTGCCCTACCTGCGCCACGATGCCGCTGTTATGAGCGTAGCGGGTCATGTAGCCGTTGCCGTGGTCGATTTCGACCACGTTGCCATAGCCGGTGCGCTGACCGGCGAAGGTGACCATGCCTTCGGCCACGGCAGTCACGGGCGTACCCTTCGGCGCGGCGATGTCGATGCCCGTATGGCGGGCGGCATGCCCGCTGAACGGGTCGGGGCGCCCTCCGAAATAGGAGGAGATGTAGCCGTTCACCGGCATGCCCGTGGGCCGGAGGCTAGATTCGATGCTGCGATCCATCAGCATGTCGCGCAGGGCTTCGAGCTGTGCCTGCTGGGTATCGAACTGCCCGGCCAGGCGATCGATGCTTTCGCCGAGCGAGGCCGGCAACGTGTAGGCGGGCGTGTCCAGGGTCAGTTCGGGGCCGCCTTGGGGCGGCTCGTCGTCGAAGTCGAATTCGCCGTCGTCGAGCTTGCCGACCTGGGTCAGCCGCTCTCCCAGCGCATTGAGACGGATGGATTGCGCCTGCAGCTGGCCGAGCTTCACGGCCAGCGCATCGAGGTCGCGCTGGGCATCGCGCTTGATCTCCGCCACGCGCGCGTCCTGGTCGCCCACCTGCTGCTTGAGATGACCGATGTCGCCGAGCGCGGACGCCTTGGGACCGGCTACCGCCAGGGCCACACCGGCGCCGGTGCCGGCGATGCCTATAAACGCCGCCAGGGCGACCGCCACGACCTTGCAGCGCAGGCGCCGGCAGGCCAGGTCGATCGTTTTCGGCCCTTTCTGGCCGCGAGACACGAGTATGATCTGCATACGTTCCACATCGAATAGTCAAAGCCGGCCCATGCCACCGCCGCCCAGTCCGTCCCGCCGCTCGACCAACGGACTCAAGTCCGTCGGCGACGTCGGGCCCGTCGCATCGCTGGCCCAACGGGCCCGCGAACTCGACCGCCTGGACCGCCAGCTGCGCGCGACGCTGCCATCGCCGTTGTGCGACCAGGTCCGCTTCGCGGACCTGCGCGACGGCAGGCTCGTCTTCCTTGCGCCCTCGTCGGCCTGGGCTTCGCGGGTGCGCCTTTACCAGGCGCAGATCCTCGAGGCCGCCCGCGCCATCGGCGCGAAAGCCCACTCGGTTGCCGTGAAAGTGGCCCCCCTACCGCCCGTGGAAGTGATTCCCGACCGGCACAAACCGCTTTCCGCATCGGCGGCCCGTCACCTGCGGGGCGCTGCTGCGTCACTCTCCGACCCCACGTTGCGGGATCTGTTCCTTTACCTGGCCTCCCAGGCCGAAAATTCAGATTAATCCTATACTTGGCACGGTCTCGGAAGTCCGTTAGCACGCACGGACCCACGAAGGTGGCGAACTTTATAGCACGCATGAAGCGTGTAGACACCGAAAATGCACATAAAATTCACCAAGCGTGACCCGGGTCACTTTGGCGGTGGGAAGCGCGCTGGCGCGCGAAGGGTGCTCGCGGCAAGGCCCTGTCTCTTATACACATCT
>NZ_JBNDHZ010000021.1:0-73211 GCF_056755355.1 Luteibacter sp. HAY1-4A | reverse complement strand
CGGGCCGGCCCGGCGCCCCCCCCCGCGCCGCCCCCCCCCCGCGCCCGGCGGGCCCCCCCCCCCCCCCCCCCCCCCCCCCCCGCTTCCCACAGAAAAGTAGCCTTGGAGCATGTCGCGAGGTTGTCTGGCCGCCATGGCGGCTCCTACAGACGTGCGCAGATGTGCGAATCCAAACCCATCGCTATTCATTCACCAGGCTTCGCAACGACGACAAGGCGCCGTCGCCGGACATCCGCGAAGGACTTGAAATAAGGCCGCTACGGGCAGACCAACAGCGGAACGTCGCCGCTGCGAAGGATGCCTTGCGCTACATCGTGCAGGAACGCCCGGCGATGGCCGGGGCCCTTACCCGGCACCACGATCATGTCGCAGCAGTGCGCGCCCGCGCGTGCGACCGCGACGGTATCCGGCCGGTGGTCGAAGGTGTATTCCGTCGATACCTTGACGCCGGCCGCGTCTCCCACGCGCTTTGCCTGGTCGAGCAGGGACTGCGCTTGGGAGGTGACGCGGGTGAAGCAGCCGTCGCCTTCGATGTAGTCGGCGAGCAGGCTCACCGTCGGCAGCGGCGAGACGACGTTGAGTGCGTAGACATGGCTGCCAAGGACGGCGGCCGCGTCCATGCACAGGTGGACGGCACGGCTCGATGCTTCGGAACCGTCGACCAGGACAAGGATGCGCTCGAACATGGGATGTCTCCTAAGGGCAGACCAGCACCGGCACGTGGGTGGCGAGAAGGACGGCTTCCGTTTCACTGCCGAGCACCAGGCGCTCGAGTCCGTGCCTGCCGTGCGTTCCCATCACGATCAGGTCGCAGGCGTGCTGGCTCGCGAATTCGACGATGGCCCGCGCCGGCGTCGCATGGGTGACCTGTGCGGAGGAGCACACCACGCCGTGAGCGAGCGCCATCGTTTCCACCTGCCCGAGATAAGCCGCGGAGATGCGCTGCGCCTCGACGATGCCGTCGATCTCGGCGACCGTGGCCACGCCGCCGCGATGGGGGCGGGCGGGGGCGCATTCCACGACGTGCAGCGCCGAGAGGCGGGCGCTGCAACGCCTGGCAAGTTCCATGGCCACGCGCGCGGCTTTCAGCGAGGCCGGCGTGCCGTCGGTCGGAAGAAGAATGTGCTTGAACATGATGTCCCCCGCGCTTCTTGTGCTGTGTCGAGAATGCGCCGGCCCGCGGCCGGCGACTTGACCGGGATCAATGCGAAGCGGGATTGACCTGCGTCAACCGCTTCCGCAAGCGCTGGCCCAACAACGGGGTTCCCGGTGAACGGAAGGAGAGCAAGAGTGGCCGCGCTTGACTCCGGTCAAGTCGGCCATGCCACGCGAGGCCTTATACCTGTAGCACGCACTCATCATCGCTCTGCCCCGGCGTTTCCTGTTTCACTCGAGCATTGCTGCATCGGTCTCGGGTACCCTGCTTCTGGCGCACTGAACAGCACCAGGTCGCAGTGGTGCGCTGTAGCCGCCTCGCGCACGATCATCTCCGGGTCGCTTCCGAAGGCGAAACGGCACACGCAGGGAACCCCCAGCGTATTGGCCATCCGGCGTACGCGCCGGAACAGTCGTTCTCCCTCCTTGATGGCGTCCTGTGACCGTAGCCCGTGTGCCGGCTGCGCGTCGCGGTGCGTGGGCGTGACGACAAACAGCACCGTCACCCGGGCACCGATGCGGGATGCGATGCGGAATCCCAGGTCGACGTCGCGCCGGGTGCCGGCACGGCGATCGATAGCGACGAGCAGATGTGGAAACACGACCGCGTCCCCTCCGGATGGAAGCAGCCTTATCGGAACGCAGATCGGCGGCCTCGACATTGACGCCGGTCAACGGCAGAACCTTCCTGGCCCGATTGTTACAAAGCGTTACGAACCGTTGCCGTCCCGAACACGTTCCGTGACGGGCGGTGCTTAAGGTGGCTACACAGCAATGAGGTCGACCACAGGACGCCAGCGTGAACACACACATCGAGCAGTCATCCACCCGATCGCTTCCCTGGACGGCGTGGCCCACGACGCCATCGTCGGAATCGACCCTGGACATGGACCTGCTCCAGCACCACCTGGCAGTCACCCGCCGGAAGCATCGCGCCGGCCAGCACCTTTTCCACGCAGGACAGCCCTTCCGGGCCCTGTACTTGATCCACTCGGGCTCTTACAAGACCTCAGGCCTGACCGACGACGGCCGCGAGAGGGTTACGGCGTTCAAGATGCGCGGCGAGCTGGTCGGCGTGGATTCGATCGGCCTGGACTCTTACGCCTGCGACGCCGTCGCCCTCGAAGACAGCGAAAGCTGGGAACTCCCGTATCCGGCCGTGATGAAGGCCGCGGTGCACATTCCCGGGTTGCAGGAACAGATCCACGCCGCGCTCGCCGCGGAAATCCGTTGCGACCGGGGCTGGATGCTGCTGCTTTCCACGCTCGCCGCGGAGCCCAGGGTGGCGGCCTTCCTGATCGACATGGCAGCGAGGCAGGCGCGCATGGGTTACAGCGCCAAGCACTTCATCCTGCGCATGAGCCGCCTGGACATCGCCAGCTTCCTGGCGATCAAGCACGAGACGGTGAGCCGCGCGCTCTCGCACCTGGCCGACCGTCGCTTCATCAGCGTGCAGCGCAGGGAAGTGCGCGTCCTGGATGCGCAGGGCCTGCGCGACATGGCTGTCGCCGCCTGATCAGGCTCGCGACAGTACCTGCTGCCAGACTGCCATCAGCTCTTCGCGGCGATAGGGCTTGCGCAACAGCGGGAAGGCTGGTTCTTCCATGAGTTCGTCGCCCCTGGAGCCATACTCGTAACCGGAAGTCAGCAACACCTTGAGCGCCGGACGCCGCGACTTCAGTTCGTGGGCCAGTTCGATCCCGGATTCGCCGGCACCGAGCACCACGTCGGTGAACAGCATCTCGATGTCGTCGCGCGCGTCGAAGATGGCGCGGGCCGAGGCAGCATCGGCCGCCTCCAGGGGGACATACCCCGCCGCGCGCAGGAAGGACGCAGCGATGCGGCGCACCTCGGCCTCGTCCTCCACCACGAGGATGCTCGCACCGCTCGCGGCGACGGCAGCAGGCGCCGGCGTTCCGACCGCGGGCTCGCGAGCCACGGGCAGCACCATCTCGATCCGTGTGCCCACGCCGGTTTCGCTCTCCAACGTGAGGCGGCCGCCCGATTGCTTCACGAAACCGTAGACCATGCTGAGGCCCAGTCCGCTGCCCTTGCCGGCACCTTTCGTGGTGAAGAATGGTTCGAAGGCGCGGGCGCTGACTTCCGGCGGCATGCCGGTGCCGGAATCGACCACCGAAAACACTACATAGGAGCCCGGATCGAGGTCTTCGTCGCCCTGAACCTCCAGCGCGCGCGCGGAGATGATCAACTTGCCGCCGCCCGGCATGGCATCTCGCGCGTTCAACGCGAGGTTGATCAGCGCGGCCTCCAGCTCGCCCGGGTCGGCGAAAACCGCGGGAAGGGCGTCGGTGCAGCTCGCCATGACGCGGATCTGTTCCCCCAGCGTGCGGCCCAGCATGTCGCTGAGATCGGCCAGGAGCAGTTCCGGGCGCACCGCGCGTGGCGTCAGGCGCTGGCGCCGCGAAAAACCGAGCAGCTTGCGGGTCAAGGCCGAACCGCGTTCGACGGCGCGCGACGCGCTCGCCACGATCTCTGCCGTTGCGGCATCTCGTCCGCCGTCCATTTCCAGCAATTGCAGGTTTCCGGAAATGATCGTCAGCAAGTTGTTGAAGTCGTGCGCGATGCCCCCGGTGAGTTGGCCCAGGGCATCCAGGCGCTGCGCGTGGGCCAGCTGTTCGTCGGCGTGGCCTCGCTGGATGGCACCGGAGAGCACGTTGGCCACGGCGCCGACGAAATGGTGCCTGTCGCGGTCGCTGCCGTTGCCTGGCGGCAACCAGGCCACCAGGTAGCCCGCCGGCATGCGCCGGTCCGGCAGCGTGGTGACCACCGCATGCGGTGAGGGTGCATCGCGGAGCGCGGGGAAGGCGACGACCTCGCCCGCGTCCATCCTGCCGCGGCAGGATGGATCGAGCATCGACAGCCAGGGCAATTGCGACAGGCTGTCCTTGAATGCGGCATCGAGCCCCGACGAACCGCTCACACGAGGTTTGTCCCCGTGCGGATCGGTAAGCAGGATCGCGACCGCGGGTGCGTTCAGCGCGGATGCGATCAGTGCGGGGATCTCGGCCAGCGCCGCTTCGTGATTCGGCGCGACGAGGATGCGGCGACTGATGTCCGCCAGCGCGGCATCGTAGCGGCTGCGTGCCAGCGCCTCGCGGGCGCGCTGTGTTTCGGAGATATCGCGGATGGACGCGGCGAAGAGCGTGCCCGGTCCTCCTGCGATGGGGCTCAGGCCGATCTCCACCGGAAACGGCGAGCCATCGGCGCGCACGCCGGTCAGCTCATAGCCGGCGCCCATGGGACGGACACGCGGGCTGTCCATGTAATGCGTGCGATGCGCCACGTGCAGGGCGCGCACCTGGTCGGGCAGCAGTACCTCGATGAGTTGTCCGGCCAGCGTGCCCTGCGCATACCCGAACAGCGATTCCGCCCGGGGGTTGGCCAGGACGATGGTGCCGCTCCGGTCGACGACGACCATGGCGTCCGGTGCCGTTTCGAATAGGGCCTTGAAGAGGGCAGCGTCCGCGAAACGGTCCGGCCAGGAACTCATGTGCGTTGCACCGTGGGGGTGAAAAGGTAACCGGTACCCCGCACGGACTTGATCAGCTGCGGCTGCGCGGGATCGGATTCGATCTTGCGGCGCAGGCGGCCCACCTGCACGTCGATGGCGCGGTCGAAGGGACCGGCCTCGCGCCCGTGCACATGGTTCATCAGCTGGTCGCGGGTCATCACCTGGTTGGGGTGTTCCACCAGCACGCGCAGCAGGGCAAACTCACCCGTGGTCAGCTCGATCCGCCCGCCTTCGCGGTCGGCAAGCGTATGCGTGCGCAGGTCGAGCACGAAGCGGTCGAAGGCCAAGCCGCCCGCCGTCGCCGCGGGGGCTGGGTCGGACGGGCCGCGCGCGCGACGGAGAACGCTGCGTACGCGCGCCAGGAGCTCGCGCAGGTCGAAGGGTTTCGTCACGTAGTCGTCCGCGCCGAGTTCGAGGCCGACGATACGGTCGACGGCCTCGCCGCGCCCGGTGACGATCACGACGGGACCGCGCCATTGCTCACGCAGGTAACGGGTGATGGCGAAGCCGTCTTCGCCTGGCAGGCCGAGATCGAGCAGGACGAGGTCGACCCGCTGGCTGCCGAGCGCCGTGCGCATCTGCTGTCCGTCGCCCGCGGTCACCACCTGGAAGCCCTGGGCCGAAAAATAGCGCGACAGCAGCGTCGTCACGTCGACTTCGTCGTCGACGATCAATAACGTGTCGCCCGATGTATCGGCCGCCATGGAGACTTCCCTTGAGAGGTGCGACGGTCGTGCCGGTCGCTCACCGCCCATTAGAGAGGAGGAGCCACTGGACGGCAAGCCTGCCCGGCGCGCATCTTGATCTGTGTCAACGCCGTCTGCCGCTCGTGGCAGTCTTATGTACCGCGACCGCGATCGGAATGCCGCCTTGTCCGCACAACCGCAAAATACTCGAGGAAAAGCCGTCCATGCGCGGAATCGGCAGCGGTTGACGCTTGCCCCCGTCTTGCTGGCCGCGACGGTACCTGTGCTCGTCTGGTCCGGTTGGTCTCCTGCCGACCGGGGCGATTGGCTGCTGGAAAACGCGCTGGTGGCGATCGCCATCCCGCTGTTCGTGTTCGGCTATCGTCGGTTGCGCTTTTCCGCACTGAGTTATTCGGCGCTGTTCTTGTTCTTCTGCCTGCACGAGGTCGGCGCGCACTTTACTTATTCGATGGTGCCGTATCCGCAGTGGCTGACGTGGTTGCCGGACCTGTCGTGGGTCAGGTCCGGCG
The DNA here is from genome assembly GCF_056755355.1 of Luteibacter sp. HAY1-4A. Classification (NCBI taxonomy): domain Bacteria; kingdom Pseudomonadati; phylum Pseudomonadota; class Gammaproteobacteria; order Lysobacterales; family Rhodanobacteraceae; genus Luteibacter; species Luteibacter sp. HAY1-4A. The sequence goes on along the minus strand of NZ_JBNDHZ010000021.1, from coordinate 67,308 downwards.
GCTCGCGCAATCACTACGACCGCGTGGTGCACTTCGCCTACGGGTTGCTCGTGATGCCGGCGGTGCTCGAACTGTTTGCCCGCAGGGCCGGCCTGCGCGGCGTGTGGCGCTGGATCGTCCCGGTGACCTTCGTGATGGCCCACTCGATGGTGTACGAACTGGTGGAGTGGGGCGCGGCGGTCGTATTCGGAGGTGACCTGGGACAGACGTATCTCGGCACCCAGGGCGACGAGTGGGACGCGCAGAAGGACATGTTCCTGGCGACGATCGGGAGCATTGCGACCACGTGCCTGCTTGCAGCCGTGCGCTGGCGCGGCGGCAAGCCCACCGTAAACGACCCAGCGGCTCAGTGATGCCGCCCTGGACTTGTTCGCGGCACAATTATTCGACTATTCTAGTTTTATGGAAACAAAAGAAGTTCTCGCCGCCCTTACGTCGCTCGGCCATGCCAAGCGCCTGGCGATATTCCGCCTGCTCGTCGTCGCGGGCCGGGAAGGGCGCATGGCCGGCGAGATCGGCGACGAACTGGGTCTGCCTGGCGCGACATTGTCGTTCCATCTGAAGCACCTCTTGCATGCGGGGCTCATCACGGCGGAACCGCGAGGTCGCTTCGTCTGCTACCGCGCCGCATTCGACGCGGTGAATGGGCTGATCGCTTACCTCACCGAGAACTGTTGCGCGGACGGCCCGCTCACCGGCTGCCTTCCGGCGGCGGCGCCCTGCCGATCCGACGATACCTGCTGTTGAACTTGCGAGGCTCATCCGTGCATCACCGTGTCCTGTTCGTCTGCACCGGCAACTCCGCCCGGAGCGTCATGGCCGAAGCCACCCTGCGTGCATGGGGCGGGGAGGGGTTCGAGGCTTTCAGTGCGGGTAGCCAACCTACCGGACGGGTCAATCCCTACGCACTCGAAACGCTCGCCGCGGCCGGTATATCCACGGTGGGCGTGCGCAGCAAGTCGTGGGACGAATTTGCCGGAGACGGCGCACCGCCTATCGATGTGGTGGTCACCGTATGCGACAGCGCGGCATCCGAACCATGTCCCGTCTTCTTCGGCGACTTCGTGCGCACGCATTGGGGTCTTCCGGACCCGGCCGCCGTCGAGGGCACGGAGGAGGAAAAGCGTGCCGCGTTCTCACGCGCCCACGCCACCATCAAGGCGCGACTCTCGGCGTTCCTCGCCCTCGCACCGGAAGCGTGGGCCGATCGGGATGCCCTGAAGACGGCGCTGGATCGCATCGGCGTCATCGAGTCCGGGGACGCCGCCTGTGTCTGAGCGCGCTTCCGGTCGTCCGTCCATTGGCTTCTTCGAGCGGTATCTAAGCATCTGGGTGGCGGCATGCATCGTCCTGGGAACGGCACTTGGCCACGCGTTCCCCGCGCCATTCGAAGCGCTGGGCGCGATGGAACTTGCCAAGGTGAACCTGCCCATCGCGCTGCTCATCTGGCTGATGATCGTACCGATGTTGCTGCGGGTCGATTTCGGTGCCATGCGGCAGGTGGGCCGGCATTGGAAAGGCATAGGCGTCACGCTTTTCATCAACTGGGCCGTGAAGCCGTTTTCGATGGCGTTGCTCGCCTGGTTTTTCCTGCGCCATGTCTTCGCCGCGTACCTTCCGCCCGCGCAGGTGGACAGTTATGTGGCGGGCCTGATCCTGCTGGCCGCTGCGCCTTGCACCGCGATGGTGTTCGTGTGGAGCAATCTGTGTGGCGGCGAGCCCAACTTCACGCTCAGCCAGGTCGCCATCAATGACGGCATCATGGTGCTGGCCTTCGCGCCGCTGGTCGCGCTGCTGCTTGGCGTCTCGGCCATCACGGTGCCGTGGGCGACGCTGGTGCTTTCCGTCGCGCTGTACATCGTGTTGCCGGTGATCGGCGCGACGATCCTGCGCCGGACGATCCTCGCGCGTGCGGGAGCGGCCGCTCTCGACCGATGCCTGCGCCGCCTGGGCCCCTTGTCGCTGGGATCCCTGCTGCTCACCTTGACGCTGCTGTTCGGCTTCCAGGGCGAGCAGATCCTGACCCATCCCCTGATCATCGCCATGCTCGCCGTGCCTATCCTCGTGCAGGTCTATTTCACGTCGGGGCTCGCATACCTGCTCAATCGCTGGCTAGGTGTCGAACACTGCGTGGCCGGACCCTCGGCGTTGATCGGCGCGAGCAATTTCTTCGAACTGGCAGTGGCGGCGGCGGTAAGCCTGTTCGGACTGCACTCGGGCGCCGCACTCGCGACGGTGGTCGGCGTACTGGTGGAGGTGCCCGTGATGCTGTCCGTGGTGCGGATCGTGAACGGCACGGGTGCCTGGTACGGGTCGCCGAAGGGGAAGGGTGTGGAGGCTCGTCCATAGCGATCGGCTGCGCGGGACAGACGATGAAGCGCACCTGCCTGCGTCCCGCTACGCTGCTTACGCTACGGCGTCCTCACGTCGGAAGATCCCGTCCTTGTTGCTCGCCGATAAGGTAGTCGGCATACCAGTCCGGCCAGTTCTCATCGCGTTGCCCACCGTTCTGTTTCTCGTACTCGCCATGCGCGGCTTCGGCTCGTCGAAGCGCCGCCGCAAAATCCTGGCGTGAACTGTAGGTGGCGCCGTCGGCCTCGATACGTCCAGCCAGGCGCTGGGTGATCTCCTGCAGTAGCCAGCCGTTGCCGTCGGGGTCCCGGAACGACGCGAACGAGCGATAGCTGCCCCGCTCCGGATGTACGCCGGAGACACGGACCCGCCCGAAGAGGTAGGGCTCGTCGGATCCGGCGTACACACCTGATGCACCGTGGAACACCTCGCCGATCTCCACGCCACGGTCGAGCAGATCCTTCCGGGCGGCTTCGACGTCGGAGACGATGAGGTACAGGCCCTGCGCGGAGCCCGGTGCTGCCGCGGTGACGTTCGTTCCGAAGATGACGGAGCAAGCAGATCCCGGCGGCGTGAACTGGATGACCCGGTATGAGCCGTCGTCACTGGCGAAGTCCGCGTCAAGCCGCCAGCCTAGGTTGCCGTAGAAACGCTTGGCGCGATCCACGTCCGCGACGGGTATCACGACGATCTCGAACTTCATGTCCATGCCGCGCGTGGGCGACGACGGAACTGCGACGCTGTTCATGGGACTCTCCGACGGTCTGATTCGCGGTGCAAGCCTAGGGCCGTCATCCATGGATGGCTTGTCGGTCCTCGCACGATGCCCGCCGCATATCCGTACAAAAGCATCGCTTTACGCTCGACAGCGCCCGGACGGCTGCCAGTCGGTCACGCGTGTGGTCGGCGGCAAGGTCGAGTCGTGCAGGATCAGCGCGAAGCCGCGCCGTGGCACCGTGCCCGTCGCCATCAGAAGCATCGGCGGACCGCCCGGCATCACAAGATGATTGCCGGGACCCGTGGCGGTGTGTACACCACCAGGCATCTCCAGGCACGTATCGCCGTCCAGCGCATAGAACCCTTCGGGACCCGAATGCTTGTGAATGGGCGCGCTCATGCCGGGTGTAAACAACGAATGCAGATACTCGGCGCTGAACGATGCCGCCTTGGTGACGGGAAGCGGACCGATCGTGGCGGCGTGCACGCCTCCCTGCGCTCGCCACGTCCTACCGCCGATCGTGAACAGCCAGACCTTTCCGTAATCGACCACCACGGTTCCGAACTTTCCCTTGGCAGCCTGCGCGGCGACCTCGTTCGGGAACTCGTCGATGTGCCAGTACACGGGCTCGTCGGGCAGGGAGCCGAGTTCCTGATGGGCGAGAAGACAGGCAGGCCCGGGTGTCGGCGGAGTTGAACCGACGTGGCAAGGCGATGAGGTGACCACGGTACCGGGGTCCTGCGTCTGCGCGATGCCGGGTGTGAAGACCGTGGCGCATGCAAACGATGCAACGGCAAACGCAACGGCCGCACCGAAACGGCACCTGCTCGAAGGCATGACGAGTTCCCCGGAACGAAACCGTGAATGTGGCCGGGCGCCGAAGAGGTCACCATCGGCCATAAGGCGGAGTCACGTCCAGGACCCGTGTCATCCCCGGGATGCTGCTTCGCACCAGGAAAATCGCTTTAAATGCGCTTGTTGACGCGCTTTTTACGGTGCGCTATATGTTGTCGAAGCGCCGCGTTGCCATTGCACGCGGCGTCTTCCGCGAGGGGTCATCATGCGACACCGCAGTCACAATCCAGCACATCCGGGTTGCGCCATGGCGGAACCGTCGTTCCCGTTCGTGCAGGCCGACGGCCAGCGGATCCTCTCCCGCGCCAAGCTCAGCGCCCTGCGTTCGCGGGGCAAGTCCCTTGCCGGCTATTCGCCGCCGCGACACACCCGCTGATCCATTCCTGATCGGCATCCCTTCCTGATATCCCGCGCCGGGCGCGGGCATGACATGACGTTCGCCTGATCGCGGCCCTCACCGCGTGCAGGCCGTCCGTGCATGCCGAAGGTCGCTGGTCAGCATATCCGCAGCACGCGGCGGAGGGCTTCGTGCTGCCTTCAGCGACACTTTCGGGGTGGGGTGCATTGTGCGTAACAATCATGATCTGACGAAGAAAGCGCTTGTCATGGCCATCTGCACGGCCATTGGGTTCCTTGGCGTGCCGGCGTTCGCGCAACAGGCGGCGCCGAGCGCGGACCCGCCGGCGACGGCAGCCAAGGATAAGGCCGTACAGATGAAGGCGCTCAGCGTCGTGGCCAACCGCTACGAAGCGACGAGCATCCGCATGGACTCGGTCAATACGGTGGACGTGCTCTCGGCCAACGACCTGCAGCACACGGCCGTGCACAACGTGGCCGAAGCGCTGGGCCTGATGTCGGGCGTGAACGTGACAACCACGGGTACCGGCTACTTTGGCGGCGTCGACGGCGCGGCGCGTGGCGAGGGCATGTTCGCCTCCGTACGCGGCCTGCCGTCGGAGTACAACGTGAACCTGGTGAACGGTAGCAACGTCGCCCAAGGCATGCCTTATAGCCGCAGCGTGCAGCTCAGCCTGCTGCCGCCGTCGGGCTTGCAGACCATCGTGCTCAACAAGACCTCAACAGCCGACATGGATGGCGACGCCATCGGCGGCACCATCGATTTCCGTACGCCCAGCGCTTTCGACTTCAAGAAGGATTTCAGCGGCAGCGTAACGGCCAGCGGCCGTAGCGAGAGCCGCGCCCGCGACTACGGCGGCAGCGGGCTGGGCGGCGGCCTCGCCGGCGAACTGCAGGGCAAGTTCGGCGAAGAGAAGCAATTCGGCGTGTATGTCAGCGCGTACTACGACTATCGCAACATCGCGAACAGCGAGGTCGGCGCGGCGGAAAGCGCGAGCAATGACGGCTCGTGGGCGTTCCTGCACGCCACTGCCGAAGGCGACAACGCACCGGGCTACGATCCGCAGCACAACCTCGCCAGCATCGGCACCAACGTGGGTATTGCCTCGGGGTTCGAGCGCCGTTACGGCGGCAACATGTCGTTCGACTGGAACATCGATCCCACCTTCCACGCCTACGCCAAGCTGTCCTACGCGTATGCACTGACCGAACAGAACACCACGTACAACCAGCTGCTTCCGCAAAACGTCACCTACGTGCCCACTGCGACTCCCGGCGTGTACTCGCCGAACATCGGGCGCATCGCCAACCGTTTCTGGTTCGAAACCAATCCTGAGCGCGCCGACCTCGGCACGATCCAGTTCGGCGCGGACAAGACCGCGGGCGGCTGGACGATCTCGCCGAACGTGTTCTGGAGCATCGGCCGCAACGATCGCCCCGAGCATGTCGAGATCGACGGCCGGGAGGACAAGTACTCGCAGGACAACTTCGCCTACAACCGGGGTTCACTGCTCTCCTACGGCGGCAGCCACTTTCCGTATCCCGTACTTACCCCGGCACTGCTGAACTCGGTCAACAACATCCAGAACATGTGGGCCAACGACTATGGCGAGGTCACCCGTATCCGATCAGGCCAAAAGCGCGGCGGCGCAAAACTCGACCTGCGTTACGACTTCGACGACGGCCCGGTGCAATCGCTGAAGTTCGGCGTGAAGTACAGCGACAGCTCACGCGAGTTCACCAACCGCGACTGGAGCACGGGCGGCATCAACGATGGCACCACTACGCTCGGCGACCTCGGTATCTTCAAGGGCTATTACAACCAGATCTTCCCGGGCAAGTACGCCTGGAGAACGCCGGACGTGAGCCGCGCCGCCGTCGCCGCGCTGATCGATGCGCATGTGCAGCCGTCGGACCTGGATACCTGCAGCCAGCTCGACTTCAACAATTTCAACTGCGACACCATGCGCGGCACCGAGGCCGTTTCCGCCGCCTATGCCATGGCGACCATCGAGCAGGGGCCGCTGGAGATCATTCCCGGCGTGCGCTTCGAGCACACGTCCATCCACAACACCTTCTGGACGACGCCGCAGGACGCCGACGGCAACGAACTGCCGGGCTATTTCTCGAACAACCGCACCATCTACAACGAACCCCTCGGCAGCCTGTTCATCAACTACCGTCCGGGCGGCAACGTCGTGTTCCGCGGGGCGATCTGGCAGAGCTATACGCGCCCGGCATTCGTCCAGCTGGGCGGCGGCGAGCAGATCAGTGTGTCCAACGGCGTGACCACGATCACGCGCGGCAATCCTGACCTGGATCCGATCAAGGCCACCAACGTGGACCTGGGCGCGGAATGGACCACCGGCAACGGCGGCTTCTTCTCGCTCACCAGCTACTACAAGAAGCTGCGCGACTATATCTACGACAGCGGCGGTGGGCAGGCCAATCCGAACACCTCGGGAGTGGGCACCGTGTTGACGAAGACGCCGACGAACGGCGGCGACGGCCGCGTGTACGGCATCGAAGCCACGGTGCGGCAGAAGTTCGAGAACCTGCCAGGGGCCTGGAACGGGCTCGGCTTCAGCGTCAACGCCACGAAGCAGAATTCCCGTGTGGACTTGGGACGCGAGGGCTTCGAGAACGAGCGCCTGCAGCAGGCTCCACGCACGCTGGCCAACGCGGAGCTGTTCTACGAGAAGTACGGCTTCTCGGTGAACCTGAGCTATCACTACACGGGTTCGTTCATCTCCACGTACGACTTCCTCAACCAGGGTGCGCCATGGGACGACCTCTGGCTGCGGCCGATCCGGCGCGTCGACCTGCACGTGGGGTACGCCATGGAGAACGGCCTGCAGTTCGACCTGCAGGTCAGCAACCTGACGAGGCAATACCAGTACTGGTCGCACATCGGCCGTTATAGCCTCGCCAATTCGGATATCGTCGATGCGGGCCGCACGGCGCTGGTCACCGTGAAGTACTCGTTCTGAGCGGGAGCCGACGGATGACGGGATGGCGTGGGGGCGACAAGCAGGTGATGGCGAACGCGCCGCCGCGGGCGATCGGGTTCTGGGGCGGCCTTTCGGCCAACGTCCTGAACATGATCGGCATCGGGCCGTTCGTCACCATCCCGCTTGCGCTTTCCGCGCTGGCCGGCCCCGCGGTGCTGCTGGGCTGGATCGCGGGTGCCTTGCTCTGCCTGTGCGACGGACTCGTATGGGCCGAGCTGGGTTCGACGATCCCGGAATCAGGTGGCCCTTATCACTACCTGCGCGAGGCGTATGGCCGGGACCGGGCAGGGCGGCTGTTCGGTTTCCTGTACCTCTGGCAGACGCTGCTCACGGCACCGTTGTCGATCGGGTCCGCCGCAGTGGGGTTCGCGCAGTATGCGGGATACCTGGTCCCGTCGCTGGGCGACGGAGCTCGGGTATTCATTGCCGCCAGCCTGTGCCTGCTAAACACAGCGATTCTTTATCGCAAGGTCGGCGATATCCAGAAACTGTCCCTGGTGGTGACGGCCGCCGTCGTGGCTGCCGCGGTATGGATCGTCCTCACCGGCATCGTGCATTTCGACATGGCGACGGCGCGGCATTTCCTGGACGCGCCGATGTCGTCGGGCAAGGGATTCTGGCTGGGTCTCGGTGCGGTATCGCTGATCGCCGTCTACGACTACGGTGGCTACAACAACGTGTGCATGCTCGGCGGTGAGGTGAAACAACCGCGCCGCACGATCCCGATGGCCGTGCTGGTGTCGATCCCGGTGGTGGCCGTGCTTTACCTGGGCCTCAACGTCAGCATCCTCGGCGTGCTGCCGTGGGAGAAAGCGGCGCACTCCACCGCGGTCGTGGCCGACATGATGCAGGCAGTGCACGGCGCCTGGGGCGGCAACATTGCCGTGGTGCTGATCCTTGTCGCCAGCTGGGGGTCCGCGCTGGTCGTGCTGCTCGGTTATTCGCGCGTGCCCTATGCCGCCGCCGCGGATGGCCAGTTCTTCGCGCCATTTGCCCGCTTGCATCCCCGCGACGGGTTCCCCACGGTGTCGCTGCTGTTCGTCGGCATCACCTCCGCGCTTGCCTGTTTCCTTTCGCTGGAGAAGCTGATCAGCATGCTGATGGTGGTGCAGATCCTGTTCCAGTACATCGCGCAGTGTTTCGCGGTAGTGGCCTTGCGCCGCCGCCCGCGCATGGCCGATGTGTTCCGCATGCCGCTGTATCCGCTGCCTATCGCGATCAGCGTGGCCGGCTGGCTCTACCTGGTCGCCACCAGCGGCGTCCCGACCATGCTCACCGCCGTCGCTGCCATCGCGGTGGGCAGCATCCTTTTCCTTTGGCAAGCACGGAGAACGCGCACGTGGCCGTTTCCTCACTGACGCTCCGGGATGTCGCTGTCGTCGGGGAAATATTCGCCGACCACGTCTTCACCGGGTTCCCTCATTGGCCCCGTCCCGGCGAGGAGGTGATCGCGAAGGATTACCTGCGCGAACTCGGCGGCGGCAGCGTCAATACGGCCTGCGGCCTCTCGCGGCTGGGTCGTCGCGTGCGCCTCGTCGGCCTGATCGGCGAGGCCGACTTCGACTGGTTCGAGCGGCGCCTCCGCGAGTTCGGCGTCGGCATGGATGGCATCCGCCTTGCGCACGAAGGCACCGGCGTTACGGTCAGCGTCTCCATGCGTGACGATCGCACGTTCTTTACTTACCCCGGCGCCAATCGCGGGCTCGCCGAGTCGTTGACGGTACCGGCCGTGGTCGCAGACCTCGCCGAGGCGCGCCACGTGCATTTCGCCATGCCGTTGTCTCGCGACCTGGCCAGGGCCGTGTTGCCGCAGCTCCGCGCGGCCGGCTGCACCACCTCGCTGGACGTGGGTCACTCGCCGGACTGGTTGCGTGATCCGGTGAATATCGACACCTGCCGTGAGGTCGACCTGTTCCTGCCCAATGCCACCGAAGCCGAACTGCTCTGCGGAGAGACGACCCCCGAGGCCTACGTTGCATGGGCGCTGGACAATCGCCTGCCTCGTGCGGTGCTGAAGCGCGGCGCGCAGGGCGCCGTCGCCGTGGCAGACGGCGTGCTCAGCAGCGTCGCTCCGCCGCCGATCCACGTCGTGGATACGACGGGAGCGGGCGATGCGTTCAATGCCGGCTTGATCGATGCCTGGCTCGACGACGAACCCCTTGGTCCTGCGCTCGAGCGCGCCTGCATCTGCGGCGCCCTGTGCAGCACGGCCGCCGGCGCCCTCGCGGCGCTACCCCATTCCCCCCAATTGAGGACCCTTCGTGAACAGACGTACCGATCGTAAGATCGCCCTGGTGGGAGGCGGCAGCGTTCGCTCGCCCCTGGTGGTATTTGGCGTGAATGAAGCCGCCGAGGCGCTCGGTGCGGCCGAGATGGTGCTTTACGATCCGGACCCGGAACGCCTGCAGGTCATGGTGGACCTCGGCAAGGCCATCGTCCGCCGCGGCGGCGGCCAGCTGCGTCTGCGCGGCGCCACGTCCATCGAGGACACGATCGAGGGCGCGGATTTCGTCCTGAACAGCATTCGTATCGGTGGCATCGCCGGCCGTGCCGCGGACGAGCGCGTGGCGATCAAGCACGGTTACTCCGGGCAGGAAACCACCGGCCCCGCCGGCGTGGCCATGGGTTTGCGCACTATCCCCATCGCCATCGAACAGGCCCGTCTGGTCGAACGGCTTTCGCCGGATGCGTGGCTGGTGAACTTCACCAACCCCGCGGGCCTGATTACCCAGGCCGTGAGCGACCATAGCAAGGCACGCATCGTCGGCATCTGCGATACGCCCACGGAGCTCTTCCACAATATCGCCCGTGCGCTCGGCGAACCGTTCGACGCGGTGGAGTGCGATTACGTCGGCCTCAACCACCTGGGCTGGGTGCGCAGCGTGCGCGTGCGGGGCGAGGAGAAGATCGACACGCTGATCGACAGCGATGAATTGTTGCGCAGCCTGTACCTCGCACCGTTGTTCGACACGGACATGATCCGCACGTTGCGGCTCATCCCCACCGAGTACCTGTTCTTCTACTACGAACGCCAGCGCGCGCTGGCCAACCAGCGCCGGCAAGGAGGGAGCCGTGGCGCCGAGATCGCCACGTTGAACGACGAATTGTTCGCCACGTTGAAGTCGCGGCTGGCGGCCGGGCAGGGCGACGAGGCGGTGGATATCTACGCGGCCTACCTCAACCAGCGCTCGGGTTCATACATGAAGCTGGAGGCGGAAGGCGGCTCGGCCTTCGACGACGGCGTGAGCCTGGACGTGGATCCGTTCCGCGTCGCCACCGGCTACCACCGCATCGCCATCGACGTGATGAGCGCGCTGACCGGGGCGAAGCCCGCACCCATCGTGGTCAATACACGCAACCGTGGCGCCGTGCCGGACCTGCCGGATGCCGACGTGGTGGAAACGTTGTGCGACATTTCGCTCGACCGCATAGAGCCGCGCCCGATTGCGCCGCTGCCGGATGCCGTGGCCGGCCTGGTGCGTGCCGTGAAGGCCTATGAACGGGCCGCCATCGCCTCGGTGCTCGACGGTAGCCGCCTCGGTGCGCGCAAGGCCATGTTGATCCACCCAGCGATCGGCGAGTGGACCCCGACCGCCAGCCTGCTCGACGCGTTGCTCGGCCACGCGAACGAGGACGGCGAGTGCCTGTGCCAGGGGCCGATGCATCGGCCCCTTTGAGCACGGGCGCCGATAACTCCAATCAGGTGAGATGCGCCTTGAGGAACGCCGAGGTGCGCTCGTTGGCCAGCTTTGCCGCGGCCGCATCGTAATGTGCGCCGCCGTGGCGCGAGAAAGCGTGGTTGCACCCGGGATAGGTGTAGATGGTGACGTTGGGCCGGTCGGCAAGGGCCTTCTTGATGGCGTCCTGGGCGCCCTGGGAAATGTATTCGTCGGCGCCGGCGAGGTGCATCAGGAACGGCGCGGCAATGCGGTCGGCCTCATCGAGGTAGCGCTCCGTATCGCCTCCGTGGAAGGCCACGGCGGCGTCGATCTTATGACGTGCGGCGGTGAGGAACGTCATCAGGCCACCCAGGCAGTACCCCATGACGGCAACCTTTCCGTTCGCGCCCTCCATCGTGCGCGCCACCGCCACGGTGGCGGCTACGTCGTCGACGCCCTTGTCCCGGTCGTAGGCCATGTACAGCGCCAGGCCTGCCTTCCAGTCGGCTTCGGACGTGACACTGAGATCGACCCCTCGCCGTTGTCGCCAGAACAGTTCCGGCGCCACGGCGACGAACCCCTGGGCCGCGAGTGCTTCGCAGGTCTGGCGGATGTCGTCGTTGACACCGAAGACCTCATGCAGGACGACCACGACGGGTGCCCTGTCGTTGTCGGGGCGGGCGACATAGGCCTCGAAGTCACCGGAACTTGTCTTGACGGTCATTGCGTTTCGCATGCGGTTGCTCTCTCGTGGCGTAGTCGGTACAGACAAAAAACCTTGCCCTGACCAATATCCCGGTGTCTTGCAGGGCCATGCTGAGCCGCCCTATCCGGGGGCTCATCAGGAATCCTGACATGACTGCTTTCTCGTGCGCGTACTCCGTTCCTCGCAAGCGGCTGGTCCTGCTGGCAGTCGGCCTCCTGGCTTCGTCGGTGGCCATCGGCCAGGCGGCGAAGCCGGTCAGTCCGGTCATCAAGATCAATGAGGCGGCCGCCACCACGCCGATCGAGAGCACGCCGCTGCGAGGACCATTGACCATGTTGTCCGGGTCCGGAGGGAATATCACCGTACTCAATGGAAAAGAAGGGCAGTTGATGGTGGATGCCGGCATCGCGGTTTCGCGTCCGCGCGTGGAAGCGGCCCTTCGGGCGCTCGGACCCGGCCCTATCAAATACGTTATCAACACGCACTACCACTGGGACCACACCGATGGAAATCCGTGGGTTCATGAGGACGGCGCCACCGTCGTCGGCACGGCGGAGACCGCGAAGCGTGTCTCGACCGTGACGCGCGTGGACGATTGGGACTTCACGTTCCAGCCGCTGCCGGCCGGCGGCGTGCCCACCGACATCGTGACGAAGGACAAGGTCTACCACTTTGCCGGGCAGACGGTTGAAGTGAAGGTGTTGCCGCCATCGCATACCGATACCGACCTCTACGTCATCTTCAAGGAGGCCAACGTCGCGTCGCTAGGCGACCTCTTCTGGAACGGTGTCTATCCGTTCATCGACAACGAGAACGGTGGTGGCATAAACGGCATGATTGCCGCGGACGACGCGATCCTTGCCCAACTGAAGGACGATGTGGTCATCGTTCCAGGACATGGGCCGGTTGGCACCAAGAAGCAGCTGCGGGAGTTCCGCGACATGCTCGCCGGCATCCGGGACAACGTGGCGGCCTTGAAGAAGCAGGGCAAATCGCGCGATGAAGTGATAGCGGCCAAACCCACCGCGAAATACGATGCCGTCTATGGCCATTTCGTCATAGGCCCGGACTTCTTCGCGCGCATCGTGTACGACGGCTTGAAATAAGTGATAAGGAGCGCATCCATGCGGTTGAAATCGTCGTTGGTCCTGGCGGGCCTCGGAGTATGTGCGGTATTCGGTATACGGGCAGCCGAAAAGGCCGCACCGCCCGCTGACGACAATGCGTCGCCGGTCTATGGCGTGACCTTGCCCGCGGACTATCGAGGCTGGCAGGTGGTGAGCGTGGCGCACGAGGCGGGCAACATCAACGACATCCGGGTCATTCTTGGCAACGACATCGCCATGAAGGCCTTTCGCAGCGGTACGTTGCCCTTTCCGGACGGCTCCATCATCGCGCGCCTTGCCTGGAAATATGAGTCGTCACCACGCAACAACGCCATTTTCGGCCGTGAGCAGTCGTTCGTGGCAGGCGATCCGACGAACGTGCAGATATCCGTGAAGGATTCCAAGCGTTATGCCGGTTCCGGTGGATGGGGCTACGGGCAGTTCGAAGGCGGAAAGGCGAACCCGGGCAAGGCGCTGATCCAGACTTGTTTTGCCTGTCACCAGAAACTCCCCCAGGGCGACGATTTCGTGTTCACGAAGTACTCGCCCTGAGGTCTCCCGCGGCGCGGAAGGAGCCCCTATGGGGAGCCAGCCTTCCGCGCCGATGTCAGGTCGCGGTAGTCGGGCGCCTTGACCGCCTGCTGTTTCAGCGGTTTGCGGTAGTTGCCTTGCATCACCAGCGACACCTCGCCAAGCCCGCCATCATGCGCGGTGCTCCATGCGGCAATGGCGATGGTGTTGTCGCCATGCTCGTTCAGCAGGCCCGACGGCAGTTCGAAATCGGTTTGCGGTCCGACATCGCTGATATAGCGACCGATTTGCCAGCCGTTGATGAACACGATCGCCCGGTAATGGTGAGGGGCGAGGTCGTGGATGCGCAACGCGATCGGCACGTCCTGTCCCGCAGGCAGGTCGAGATGGAATGTCGTGCGGTACCAGTCGACGCCTGGTTTGTCGGTGCCTTGCGGCAACGTCGCGGCTTTCCATCCCTTGTCGGCGAACCCGGGTAACTGCCAACCCATGCGCTCGCCGTAGAGGCCACCGGCGTTGAACGGTCCGCGCACGGGATCGGCCAGGTCCTCACCGCCGACGTTGCCCTGGATCTTCCAGTGAATATCCGTGGCAGCGCCGGCGAAGGTCGCGGAGAGCAGGCCGCGCGGCTCGCGGAACGTGCCGTTGTGCTCTTCCTGGAGGTGGCCGTGATTGTCGACCAGTACCGAGATGACGTTGTCGCCGTTCTTGTTCAACCAGGTGGGATCGATGGCGAACTGCTGCGCGCCGCTGGGGTTGTTGCCGAGGAAATGACCGTTGAGCCACGCCGTGAAGATGCCATGGTTGCCCAGGTGCACGCCGGTGTTGGCCGCGAGGCGGATGCCCGTTTCCTTGCCTGTGGCGCGGAAATGCCCGCGATACCAGACATTGCCGTGGTGGAAACCGTAGGCATCGCTGTCGAGGATGGGCAGCCTGTGGTTCCAGTACGGATTGGGTGAGCTCGTGCGGTCGGTGGCGAGCCAGCCGCGGTCGTCGAACGAGGGCGCGATTTCCGGTGCGCCGTCGTTGACGCGCCAATGGTCCAGACGTGGAAGCGTGACGGGTGCCGGCCCGTCGACTGGCGCGACGAGGCTGGCGGATGCGGTCGCCACCGCCTTGGCCGGCGCGCCGTTCCAGGAGAAACCCTTGGTGTCGGGAAAGCCGAACAGCTCCATCTCGCCCGCACGGTCGGTGTCGCCGGTGAGAGCGATGGTGGCGCCCGAGCGCATGGCGCCGCGCACGAGGTACGGACCGCGCACCAGTACCGGGCCGTCTGCCGTGTCCAACTGCCAGAAGCGGACCGCCGCCTCGTTGTCGCCGATCAAGAGCAGCAACGACGTGTCGCCCTGGTCGATAGCCACGCGGGCCAGGCCGTCATGGCGATAGTTGAGCCGCAGGGAACGGCTGGCCGCGTCCCAATGGGTCGCCACCGTGCCTTCGACGACACGGACGGTCGGTTCGGCCGGGTAGCGAAGGACGGTTTCGCCGTCTTCGCCTTGACGACCATAGACAACGGCGAGGTCGCGCGTGCCCAGGCGCAACTGGGTCATCAGCTCGGAAGTGGAATAGGCGAGGTCCTGCTTTCCGAAGCGATAATTGGCGAGCAGGACCTTGGCATCGCGGCCGTCGATATGGATGGCCGTGCCCGACTGCTGCGGGATCGTGGTTTCGCTCCCGTCGCCCAGCGCAATCTTCAGGTGCGTGGCATCGTCTGTCGTGTCCTGGGGTTCCGCATGGCGCAGGAAATAGAAGCGCGTGCCGTCGTCGGGATTGATCCGTGCGGTGACCTGCAGGCGCCGATTGTCCGGTACTGAAGTACCGACCGCATCGGTGCGGGCGAGGGGCGCCACGGCGCGGGTCATGTAACCGATGAGCTTCTGCTGGTCGTACTTGGCCGTGAGCTGTCTGCTTGCGGTGATCGCGGCGCCATAGTCGTACGACGTATAGACACCGGGCGACGACAGCCAACCCCAGTTGATCCCGCCGTGCGTCATGTAGAAATTCTGCATGGTCGAGCCGGCGGCCATCATCGACTCGTAGAACACGCGCTCGAAAGCCGGCCCGGTGAGCTTGCGGCAGGCTTCGTATCCCGGGCCGCCCCACACGTCGAAGGCACCACCCTGGTATTCGGGGAAGAACAAGGGCGCGTGGGTCAGTTCACGACGTTCGGCGCTGAAGTCGTAGATGGCGTTCCAGCGTTCCGGACGCGTGCAGTCGAAGTCCAGCGGATAGGAATCCTGGCCGGGGATGTCGGTGGCACCGAGACCCTCCACGAAGTTGCCGTTGTGGTTGCCCGTGAGCGGTACCGCGATGCCGTCGGCGCGTGCCTTGTCCTCGAGCGCCTGCATGTAGCGGCGTGTGTCGTCGGACTCGTCGTAGAGCTCGTTCTCGACCTGATAGAGCAGGACGGTACCGCGCCCGTCGGTTACCTGGTGCCGCGCGATGATCCGGTTGATCTGCGTCATCCATTCACGGTACGCGTCGGTGTATTCGGGGGAGTCCGAGCGTGGCTTGCCCGACGTGGTCACCAACCAGCCCGGAAAACCGCCGGCGTCGGTTTCCGCGTTGATGTAAGGGCCCGGGCGTGCGATGACGTAGATGCCCACGTCGCGCGCCATGTCGAGCAGGCGGTCGACGTCGCGGATGCCGGTGAAATCGTAGACGCCACGCTTGGGCGAGTGGTAGCCCCAGTCGAAGTAGATTTCCACAGCATTGAAACCAGCGGCCTTCATCTTCTGCAGCACATCGAGCCAGAGGTCGGGCGAGGGCAGCCGCCAGTAGTGGAACGAGCCAGACCAAAGGTAGGTGGGTTTGCCGTCGATGACGAGCGAGTAGCGGTCGTAGGTAACGGTGTGCGCCGGCGCCGCCACGGCGCTCGACGCGCCAAGTACCGCCAGCGCAAGGCCAGCCCAACGAAACGAGACCATCCCACCCTCCGATCGATGCCAACCGCCGTGCGGCATCGGCGAAGGATGGGTGACTTTGGGTAGTTATGCAACTTTGTGGGGTTTTACCCTGTGCCCGGCATTCGGGTCCGGCACGTACAGCGTGCACAGGCCAGCGATGAAGAGACTCGCGCCGCCAAGACCGAGTGCCGCAATGGGCTGGCTGTGGAAGCACAGGCGCAGCAGAAGTCCCAGGACGCTGGCCGCCAGCACCTGCGGAATCACGATGAAGAAATTGAAGATGCCCATGTAGACGCCCATCTTCGTCGTCGGCAGATGGTCCGACAGCAGCGCATAAGGCAACGACAGAATCGAAGCCCAGGCGAAACCTACGCCCACCATGGACACGAGCAACCAGCGCGGGTCGCGGATATACAGGAACGAGAGCAGGCCGGCGCCGCCGAGGCACAGGTTGATCATGTGGCTGAGGCGCAGCCCCCACCGGCGCACCATCAGCGGGATGACCACCGCGGCCAGGGCGCCGAAGCCGTTGTAGGCGGCGAACAGCACGCCCACCCAGTTGGCTCCTTCGTTATAGGCGGACGAGCCGGTATCGGTGGTGGCGTACATCGTCTGCGTGACGCCGGCGGTCGTATAGATCCACATCGCGAACAGTGCGAACCAGGAGAACAACTGCACGCCGGCCAGTCGCCGCATCGACCCGGGCATGCCATAGAGGTCGCCCATCACCTCGCGCAGCATGCCCCGGCTGCGCGTGTGACTGAGCCAGGTGAGCAGCAAGCCGAATGCGATCAGGCCGCCCCCCAGGAGATACACCTCCTTTTCCAGCGCGAAGTGCCTGATGGCGAAGATCACCCCCAGGCCGGCTGCCAGAAGCAGCAGGCCGGGCCGGTCGGCACGCGAAACATCCACTCGCGGGCCTTCCGGCACGTTGTCGGTGAACGAGCGCAACTGTGCCGGTGAGTATTCCCGCGTGGTCACCATGGTCCAGAGCACCGCGCCCAGCAGCACGGCGCCGCCACCGTAGAACGCGTATTTCACCGTATCGGGAATGCCTCCGTCCGGTGCGACGTTGGCCACGCCGAATCGCGCCAGCACCCAGGGCAGGATGGACGCGACGACGGCACCGGCGCCGATGAAGAAGCTCTGCATCGCGAAACCGGTAGGTCCCTGTTGCGTGGGCAGTTGATCGCCCACCAAGGCGCGGAACGGCTCCATCGACACGTTGATCGAGGCGTCGAGAATCCACAGCAGGCCGGCCGCCATCCACAGCGCCGGTGCGTTCGGCATCCACAAGAGCGCCAGCGAGGCGAACACCGCCCCGGCCAGGAAGTAGGGGCGGCGTCGGCCGAGGCGATTCCACGTGCGGTCGGAGTAGTGACCGACGATCGGCTGCACGATCAGGCCGGTCAGCGGCGCGGCGATCCACAGGGCGGGAATGTCGTTCACGTCCGCGCCCAGCGTCTGGAAGATGCGGCTCACATTGGCGTTCTGCAGTGCCAGGCCGAACTGCAGGCCGAGGAACCCGAAGCACATGTTCCATATCTGCCAGAACGACAGAGGCGACCGCTCCCTCATCGGGGCGTGGTCCTCACGCGGGCGATGTCGTGCCGCGTGGCCACGGCGGCCACGCGTGTCGACGGCATGCTCAGCGCGCACGCTGCCGGCCTGCGCTTCGGTTGATCCGGGTCATGGGCCTCTCCTCCAGCGACAGTTATGTCATGGGCCCGGGTATCCCGCATGCTGCGCCCGCAGCATTCGGCGTTTTGGTCGCCCTTGTAAACGGCACGGTTCCGGCGGCATAGTCGATCGACAGTGTGATGAACGCGGAGAATCCATGCGGGTACGCCTCGAAGATGTGGCGCGCGCAGCGAACGTATCGCCCAAGACCGTCTCGCGTGTGCTCAACGACGAGGCCAACGTTACCGAGGCCACGCGCCAACGCGTGCGCGCCGCCATGGAGGCCATGGACTATCGCCCGCATCCGTCGGCACGCAGCCTGGCGGGCAATCGCTCGTTCCTGGTGGCGATGCTGTACGACAACAACGACAACCCGTCGTCAACCTATCTGGCGGAAATCCAGGACGGCGTGCTCGAAGCGTGCGATGCGCATCGCTACAGCATGATGGTGCGGCCGCTCCGCATGCGGGACGGCGATTTCATCCGCCGTTTCGATGCGCTCATTTCCGACCACCACCCGGACGGCGTGGTGTTGACGCCGCCGATTACCGACTACGCACCGCTGTTGAAACGGCTGCGCGAACGCAACGTGCCCTATGCCAGCGTGTCGCCACTGCGGCGGGGCAAGACACTCGGCGTAACGATGGACGAGCAACGCGCGGCTCGCGCCGTCGTGGAGCACCTGTTGGAACTCGGTCACCGGCGCATCGCTCACGTGGTCGGCATTGCCAACCATGGCGCCAGCCGCTGGCGGCTGGCCGGCTATCGGGACGCGATGGCCGCCGCGGGCATTCCGGAAGATCCGGCCCTGGTGGTGCAGGGCGCTTTTACCTTCGCCTCCGGCGTGGAAGCGGCGCGGCAGTTGTTCTCCTTGCCCCAGCGGCCGACGGCGGTGTTCGCCGCCAACGACGACATGGCCACCGGCGTGATGTGGGCGGCGGGAGAATACGGCCTGAAGGTGCCGCACGATCTATCCGTCTGCGGTTTCGACGACACGCCGCTGTCGCGCCAGCTTTGGCCGGCCCTCACCACGGTGCAACAGCCGAGCCGCGAAATGGGCAAGGTCGCCGCCGAACAACTCTTGAGTGAGCTGCGCAACCATGGCACCGGCCGGCTGGTCCAGGTGCCGTTCTCGCTGCAGATCCGCGGTTCCACGGCTCCCGCGCCCTGAGTCCACCGGCTGGTGCGGCAACGGGGCCATGTTGCATAGCAAATTGACAGCGCTGTCATTCCTGCCACTATGCGGCCCGGAAGCGTACCGCCGGTATGCCAGCCTGGAGCTCTCACGTGCCGTTGCTGCAGCGATCGAGCGTGTTCTTGCGAAGCCTTTCCGTGGCCCTGACCCTTGCCGGTGCCTTGCCGATGACCGTTCCAGCCCAGGCTGTCGATGCCACCGCGCACCCCGAAAAATGGCCGAAGGCCAAGTCGCCGCTGCCGGCCGACGCTGCGCTCGAAGCGCGAGTCCGCGCCCTGTTGAAGCGGATGTCGGTGGAAGAGAGGGTCGGCCAGATGATCCAGGCCGACATCAAATACGTGACGCCCGACGATGTACGCGAGTACCGGCTGGGCTCGGTGCTGGCCGGCGGAAATTCGAAGCCGCCCGGACATCCGTACCCGATCGCCTCGCAATGGCAGGCGCTGGCCGATGAGTTCTACCGTGCGTCGATGGACACGTCCCGCGGGGGCAAGGCCATCCCCGTGCTGTTCGGCATCGATGCCGTGCACGGTCACAACAATCTCGTGGGCGGCACGCTTTTCCCGCAGAACGTCGGGCTGGGCGCCGCTCGCGATCCGCAGCTGATCCACGCCATCGGCGAGACGACCGCGCGGGAGTTGCGCGCCAGTGGCATCGGCTGGACCTTCGCGCCCACGCTCACCGTGCCGCAGGACGGACGCTGGGGCCGCGCGTACGAGGGCTACTCGCAGGACCCGGCGCTCGTAGCGAAATACGCTGCCGCGGTGGTCGACGGGCTGCAAGGCAAGCCGGGCACGCCCCGATTCCTCGATACCGACCACGTGATCGCGACGGCCAAGCACTTCCTCGGCGACGGCGGCACGCACAACGGCAAGGACCAGGGCGACGCCCAGATCGACGAGGCCACGCTGCGCGACATCCATGCCGCCGGCTATGTACCGGCGATCGAAGCTGGCGTGCAGGTGGTCATGGTCTCGTTCTCCAGCTGGAACGGGGTGAAGATGGCCGGCAACACGTCGCTTGTCACCGGCGTGCTGAAAGAGCGCATGGGCTTCGACGGCATCGTGCTGGGCGACTGGAACGCGCACGGGCAGGTGCCGGGGTGCACGAACGAGGATTGCCCCGTCGCATACAACGCGGGCCTGGACATGCTGGAAGCACCCGATTCCTGGAAGGGGCTGTACAAGAACACGCTGGCCGAGGTGAAGGCCGGGGTGATCCCGATGAGCCGCGTCGACGACGCCGTGACCCGAATCCTTCGGGTGAAGATGCGCCTGGGCATGTTCGAGGCCGGATTGCCCTCGGCCAACGCGCTGGCGGTGAAATCGGCTGAGGTGGTGGGCAGCGCTGCGCACCGCGCGCTGGCTCGCCGCGCGGTACGCGAATCGCTCGTGCTCCTGAAGAACAATCAGAGTGTGCTGCCGATCGATCCGCGCAAGCACATCCTCGTTGCCGGCGATGGCGCCGACAATATTTCGAAGCAGAACGGGGGTTGGACGCTGAGCTGGCAAGGCACCGGACTGACGAACGCGAATTTCCCGGGAGCCACCTCGATCTGGGGCGGCATCCAGGCGCAGGTGAAGGCGGCAGGCGGTACGGCAGAGTTGTCGGTGGAGGGCGATTTCAAGACGAAGCCGGACGTCGCCATCGTGGTATTCGGCGAGGACCCTTATGCCGAGTTCCAGGGCGATCTGCCGAACCTTGCCTATCGCCCGGGCAACGATCGCGATCTCGATCTGCTGCGCAAGCTGCGCGGACAGGGTATTCCGGTCGTATCGGTATTCCTGACCGGGCGACCGCTGTGGATGAATCGCGAAATCAACGCCTCCGACGCGTTCGTGGTGGCATGGCTGCCGGGAAGCGAGGGGGAGGGCATCGCGGATGTCCTGCTGCGCAACCGCGATGGCCGAGTGGCGCAGGATTTCCACGGCAAGCTTGCCTATGCATGGCCGCGGAGCGCCGTGCAGGTTCCGGTTGCCGCCGCCGCACGCGGGGAGCAACCGCAGTTCCCGTTGGGCTTCGGCCTGACCTATGCCGATCGGCGCGACACCGCGGCGCTGCCTGAGGATCCGGGACTCGTACTGAGCAATGCCCAGGCAGGCGTTTACTTCACCCGGGGCAAGCCCGCACGGGATTTCGCGGTGCGGTTGACCGGCGCAAATGGCGTGGCCATGAATGTCGCCGCCGTACCGGCAGCGTCGCCGGACGGTAGCCTGCGCATCGAAGCGCTCGACTACAAGGCGCAAGAGGACGCGCGCAGCCTGAGCTGGAACGGCAAGGGTGCCGGCGCCGCACGCGTGGAATTGGTGGCCCCCGCGCCGCTCGACGTGGAGCGCGAGACCAACGGCGACGTCCTGCTCGTGACGACGTTGAAGGTCGACGCGATATCGCAGGGAGACACGTCGACGATCGGCATCGGCTGCGGAGCCGGATGCGTCGGTAGTGTTCCCATCGGCGCGCAGCTTTCCGCCCTGCCGAAAGGCGAGTGGTTGCGCGTGGGCATTCCGTTGAAGTGTTTCCGCGATGCCGGTGCCGACATGAGCAAGGTCGACCGGCCCTTTGAATGGGCCAGCCATTCGGGCGCATCGATCGCGATCACAGACGTGTCGCTTGGCACCGTGGCTGACCGGACACTTGCATGCCCGTCGCAGGGAGACAAGCCGTGAGGGCAGTGTTCGTGGAATTTCGCTCGGGATCTGTCTTTGCTTCGCAGCAAAACTCGTCGCATGAGAGCGCATTGCAGGTGGGTAGGTAAGCATTTTTAGCTGGAGCGCCGACGTGCTGCCATGCGGCAAGCATTCGTCGGCCCGGCGCTCTATCATCCAGTAATGACAGCGCTGTCATTTGGATGGATGGCGTGCCGATCGGGGAGTCGGGGAAAGCTTTGTCACGGCCGGCGCATGCGGCGGCAACACACTACGAACGATGGATGGGGAGAGCCAGATGAGTCTGCATCGCAATTTGTTGTATGTCGCCGTAGCGCTCGCGATCGCTCCGGGCACGCTGCTTGCGGCGGATCAGGACACGACCGGGCAAGACACGTCGAAGAACCCGACGGGTGCCGACAGGAAGGTACAGAACCTGGACGCCGTCTCAGTGACCGCGACCAAGCGCGAAACGCCGCTGCAAAAAACGCCGGTAGCGGTAACCGCGATCACGGTCGACACGCTCGACAGGGAGCGCGTCATGACGGTGCAGGACCTGACGAAGCTCGTCCCGGGCCTGCAGGGCACCTCGCAGGGCGACCATGGCGTGGTGACGCTCACCCTCCGCGGCATCGGCAACGACAGCGCGAAGACCGAGTACGCCGATCCTGAAGTGGCGACCTTCGTCGACGGCGTGTACGCGCCGCGTGCAGAAGCCGCCTCCGGCTTGCTGCTGGACATGGAGGGCGTGGAAACGCTGCGCGGACCGCAGGGCACGCTCTGGGGCCGCAACTCCACCGCCGGCGCCATCAGCTTCCAGACGGCCAAGCCGGATATCGGCGCCGGCTTCTACGGTAATGCACAGGTGGAAGCGGGCAACTTCAACCAGACCGGCGCACGTGCGGCGTTCAACCTGCCCATCAGCAACACCTTCGCCATGCGCGTGGCGGCGGTGCACCAGCAGCACGACGGCTACGTGGACTACCAGCGGCCCTCCGGCCAGTTGCCCAGCGTCGCCCAGCAGCAACAGACGTACCTCGCCTCCGGCGGCACCCTGGCCAACTTCCGGCCGATCGACCCGGGCCAGTACGTGCAGAATGGCGACAAGTACAACGCGCAGGACCAGTCCGCCGCACGTGTCAGTGCCTTGTGGCAGCCGAGCGACGCATTCAAGTGGAACCTGTCGTACGAGTATTTCACCGATCGCGGCACTCCCAGCCTCAGCCTGATGCAGACACCGCGACAGGGGCAGGACTTCTGGTCCGCGCTGATCGACACCGCGCCGTACCTGCACCGTACGTCGAACACGGTGCGCAGCCGCATGGACTGGAACATCAGCGACGGCATGCAGCTGAGCTACATCGCCGGCTACAACAAGTACTCCGGCAAGAGCGACTTCGACCAGGACGTCGGTGTCAGCGTGCCCACCAGCTTCACCACCAATGGCGTGTACCAGGACGACCGCACCAACGACTCCAACTACAAGAACTGGAGCCAGGAAATCAACCTGAAGTCGGTCGGCGCGCAGACCGTGGATTGGATCCTCGGTGCGTACTACGGCTACGAAGACAACGACATCCGGTTCGACATCCCCATCATGAACGGCACGCGCTACGGCACCGTGAGCTGGCAGGGGTCCTTCATCCAGCCGAAGGAAACCGTGGAATCGTATGCGGTGTTCGGCCAGGCGACGTGGCACCTCAGCGACCACTGGCGACTGACCGGCGGTGCGCGCTGGTCGCACGACACCAAGGAGAACAAGGGCGGCATCAACTGGGGCTGGGCGTACGACCCGACCGTGCCTCAGGTACCGATTTCTCCCGACGTATATCCGGACCCGTCCAACGGCTTCTCCATCTCGCAGCGGAACACTGCGCGCTACAGCAAGAGCAAGCCGACTTGGTTGCTGCGCCTGGATACCGACGTCAGCGAGAACGGCCTGCTGTACGCCAGCGTGTCCACGGGCTACAAGTCCGGCGGTACGCAGGACGCCGGCACGCTGTACAAGCCCGAGACGCTGACCAACTATGAAGTCGGCAGCAAGTTCTCGTTCCTCGACGGCCACATGACGTGGAACTCGGCTGTCTACTACGAAAACTTCAAGAACTTCCAGCTCTCGGCACCCATCGTCTACCCCGACGGCAACCATGGCCTGGGCTTCTCCAACGTGGGCGGCAGCACCAAGGTGCTCGGCTTCGAGACCGAACTGGCGTACCAGCAGACGGACGACCGCTTCAACCTGATCTTCTCCGCCATTCCGAAGAAGGAACTGGGAAAGCTGGTATATGCCGGTTCCAACGATTACCAGGGCCTGCCGGCGTGCCCGCCGGAATCGAACCTCGCCAACTGCGCCAATGTCACCGGCAACGACCTGCCGCATGCGCCGAACGTATCGTTGACCGGCATCTACGAGCACACGTTCCACCTCGCCAACGGTGGACGCCTCACGCCACGCATCAGCGCGCAGTACCAGAGCTCGCAGTGGCTGAGCTATTTCAACCTGGGCTCGGGCGACCGGCAGAAGTCCTATACGCGTGGCGACGTGTCGCTGCGTTATAGCGAGCCGGGCGACAAGTGGTGGGTGAATGCGTACGTGCAGAACGTGTCCGACGGGAAGATCCGTACCAGTGCCGGCCGCTTCCTGATGTCCGACGGGTCGCTGCAATACGTGTCGCAGTACCTGGCACCGCGTACGTATGGCGTGCAGCTGGGCGTCTGGTTCTGATCCCATAGCTGGCGGCCCCACGACGTGCCGGTCGCCTGAAGTTTGCCGTTCCTTCTCTCCCACTGAATGGCGTTTGCCGGGCCCGCGTGCGGCGGCCCGGCAATTCTTTTATCCATCGTGCGACAGCGGCGGGGACACACCATGGCGCGTCTGAAGAAAGTGCTGATCGTCGGCGGCGGCACCGCCGGATGGCTTGCGGCCTGTTACCTCGCCAAGGCGGTCAATGCGACCGATCCGCGGAGCGTGCAGGTGCACCTGGTGGAATCGCCTGACATCGGTCTGCTCGGCGTGGGCGAAGCCACGTTCCCCTCCATTCGCGGCACGCTGGCGGCCATCGGCCTCGACGAGCGCCGTTTCCTCGTCGGTGCCACCGCAACGTACAAGCAAGGCATTCACTATCGCCATTGGGTGCGGCCGCCGGGTGCCCCCGGTTCGGATCACTTCTTCCATCCCTTCAACGCACCCAGCCAGCGCCCTGGGGGCCCCGAGCTACTGCCGTACTGGCTGCTGGGCGCAGCCCCGGAGGGTATGCCGTTCGCCGACGCCGTGTCGATGCAGTCCACCCTGGTCGACCATTCGCGTGCGCCGAAGCGCGCAAGGGATGCCGACTACCAGGGTCCCATGAACCACGCCTTCCACTTCGATGCCGCCTGCTTTGCGCGCGTGCTCGCCGAGCACGGCCAGGAGGCGCTTGGCGTGGTGCGGCACGTGGCCACAGTGGAGCGCACGGAACTGGACGAGCACGGCGCCATCGCCCGGGTGGTGACGAAGGAGGAGGGCGCGCTTACCGCCGATCTGTACGTGGATTGCACCGGCCTGCGCGGCATGCTGATTGGCAACACGATGCAGTCGCCGTTCCGCAGTCGTGCCGACGTGCTGTTCGCCGACCGCGCGGTGGCCATGCAGGTGCCGTACGCCACGCCGGAGACGCCGATTCCGTCGTATACCATCTCCACCGCCCAGGAAGCCGGCTGGATATGGGATATCGGTCTTCAGAAACGGCGTGGCGTGGGTTATGTGTACTCGTCGCGGCATACCGCCGACGATCGCGCGGAGGAGGTATTCCGACGCTACCTCGGCACGGCCGGCGAGGGCCTGAAGGCCATGCACATCAAGTTCGAAACCGGGTACCGTCCCGAGCACTGGCGCAAGAACTGCGTGGCCGTGGGCTTGGCCGGTGGCTTCGTGGAGCCGCTGGAATCCACGGGCATCGCGCTGATCGAGCTGGCGACCTATCTGCTCACGCACCTGCTGCCCGCCGACACCGACCAGATGGAAGGCGCCGCGAGCCATTTCAACGAGATGATGGTGGCCCGCTACGACCGCATCATCGATTTCATCAAGATGCACTACTGCCTGAGCCAGCGGCGCGACTCCCCCTTCTGGATCGACAACGCCGATCCTGCGAGCATCCCGCATACGCTGCAGGACAAGCTTGCGAAGTGGAAGCAGCGCCCGCCGCACCGGCTGGATTTCGTGAGCGACCTGGAGATGTTCATGACCTCCAGCTGGCAATACGTGCTGTATGGCATGGAGTTCAAGACCGATCTCGAACCCATGCGCAGCGCGTATCCGCACGTTGACGCGGCCCGCCGGGAATTCGCCATGATCCAGCAGGCCGCCATCCGGGCGCTCGACGACCTGCCGGACCATCGGGCGCTCGTCGAGCAATTATGCGACGAGTATGCGCGGCTTGGCCGGTCGCAGGCGCCCGGCTCGGCATCCGCCGTCGGCTGACGGTTGGCCCGCCTAGCCGTCGCTGGAACCGGTCAGCACCTCGACCACGTAATGTTCGTGTCCCTGGTCGTCCACGTCCACCAACAGCCCGTGCACGTCCGATTCGAAGCCGGGGAATAGCCGGTTCTGCTCACGGGCAATGCGTAGCGATTCCATGATGGCCTTGTTCTGGCCACCGTAGCGTTCGCCGGGCATGATGGTCGGAATGCCCGGCGGGTAGGGAACGATCATCGTGGCGGCGATGCGCCCCTCGAGCTCGTCGATGCTGGCGTACTCGACCTTCCCCTGCACGAAACGATCGTAGGCCTCGGCGGGCGTCATGACCGGATCGGGCAACTCGACGTACATGTCGTTCATCACCTTTGCAACGCCCTTCTCCACGTTGAATGCGTGCAGGGCATCGCAGAGGTCGCGCAGCCCCAGCGTTCCATAAACGAGCGGGTAGATGCCGGCAAGCGACGGCAGGGCGTTGCGCAGTGGTTCGTTGCGGTCGTACAGCGTCTTGAACGACAGGAGCTCCGTGGCCAGCGTGCTCCACTTGCCCTTGGTTACCCCCATGGAGAACAGGCAGAGGAACGAATAAAGATTCGTCTTCTCGACCGTGACGCCGCGCTCCCACAGGAACTTGGTCACCACCGCAGCAGGAATGCCCTGGTGCGCCGACGAGCGGCCTTCCAGGTCGAGTCCCGACGTAAGGATGGTGACCTTGATGGGGTCAATCATCATGTAGCCTTCGGGCAGCGCACCGAAGCCGTGCCAGGGCGCATCGGATGCCAGCAGCCAGTCTCGCTGGTGCGTTTCGGCGGGGCCGATCGTGTCCAGTTCACGCTCCAGGCGCCTGCGCAGGGCGTCGGGCTGCCATACCTGGAACCACCACTCGTCCCTCGGCATGCCATGCTCGATATGCAGCATGGCACGACGGAAGGCGATGGCCTCGTCGTGGGTTTCCTGCACCAATGACCGGCCGGCCCGTCCTTCCATCATCTTCGAGGCTACGTCGCACGAGGCGATGATGCCGTAATGCGGCGACGTGGACGTGTGCATCATGAACGCCTCGTTGAAGCGCCTGGTGTCCAACGCTCGCCCCTTGCCGTCGCGGACGTGGATCATCGAGGCCTGCGAGAAGGCAGCCAGCAGCTTGTGCGTGGACTGCGTGGCGAACATCACGGCCTGCTGCATGCGTCCGCGGCCCTTGCCCATGGCGTAGTGGTCTTCATACAGCTCATGGAAGGCGGCGTAGCCGTACCAGGCCTCGTCGAAATGGAGGTAATCGACGGCCTCGCCGATACGTTCGGCGATAACCTCCGCGTTGTAGCAAAGGCCGTCGTAGGTCGAGTTCGTCACCGTCGCCATGCGTGCACGGGTCCCGTCCATGCGCGCATTGCGCGCCAGCGGGTGGTTGTCGACGCGTGCCGCCATGGACGCCGGGTCGAACTGATCCAGACTGATGGGGCCGATGATGCCGTGCGCGTTGCGACTCGGCTTCAGCCATACCGGCACGGCGCCGGTCATGACGATCGCGTGCAACAGCGATTTGTGGCAGTTGCGGTCCACGAACACGACGTCGCCCCGGGCGACCACGCCATGCCAGACGATCTTGTTGGACGTGGAGGTGCCGTTGGTGACGAAGTAGGTATGGTCGGCACCGAAATTCCTGGCGGCTTCCTCCTCCGCGGTTTTGATCGGCCCGCTGTGGTCGAGCAGGGACCCCAGCTCCGGCACGGAAATGGACAGGTCGCTGCGCAGCGTGTTCTCCCCGAAGAACTGGTGCAGCGCCCGGCCGACGGCCGACTTCGTGAAGGCGATACCGCCTGCGTGTCCCGGCGTGTGCCAGCTGTAGTTGCTGCGCGCGGAATGGATGATCAGGCCTTTGAAGAAGGGCGGAAGGAGCCGCTCCATGTAGTCGTCGGCGGCACGCAGCACTTGCCGCGCGATGAAGGCCTTGGTGTCTTCATAGAGATAGATGAACCCGTGTACCCGGCCCAGGAGCCGCGTGGGAAGCTTCTCGATGGTGCGCCTCTCGCCATAGAGGAAGACCGGAAGATCCCCGCGCCTCGCCTCCTGTTCGTCCAGGAAAACGAACAGGTCGTCGAACTGGCTCGGGCCTTCTTCCGTGCCGTCGATGGATACGAGGACGGCCGAGGCCGCCGTGTACGTCCGCCCGGCGGCATGGGCGTCCGCCATGCTCAGTCCGCTGAGGACACGCTGGCTGTGCGTGGCGATTTCCTCGGCAAGGGCACGGATGAGAATGCCGTTGATGCGAGGCGAGTCGTAATCGTCGTCGATAATGACGATGGGGTAGTCGAGGGCATTGAAGTACATCGGTCAGCTCCTGGCAGCCGGCGAGGCGATCTTCGCGGCAAGGGTCTTCTGGCGTCGTTCCTCACTGAAGAACGGATAGAAGACGGTGATGAACAGCATGAACAGGAAGGCCCATGTCACCAGTTCGCCTTCGGTGCCGAAAATGGCCCATAGGCAATAGACCACCACGATGCTGGTAAGCACCCAGTACATGCCGACATGGCTGCTGCCGTGGCCCTGTTCCACCACGAAGTAGCAGGCGACGCACGAGTAGATGTAAGGCAGGAGGGTAAGGACCACCGCCGCCGACGTGACCAGTTCGAACTGCGCGGATGCCGACGAAGACGTGGCGGTGACCAGCACCACGAGCGTCATCAAGAGGGCAACGATCAAGAGGCCCACGACGGGTGTGCCATCGCCATTGGTTCGGCTGAAAATGGCAGGGAACAGGCCGTCGTCGCCCGCCGCTTTCGCCGACAAGGCGGTCAACAGGATCCAGCCTCCGAGCGAGCCCGCCGCGCCCAGCGCCGCGCAAAGGCTGACTATGTTTCCGGCGAAGGGACCGATCGCCATCTGCGCGGCGAGTGCGAACGGGGCGTCGGCAACCTTCAGTTCGGCATTGGGCACCATCCCCATGATGACCGCGGAACTGGAGATATAGACAATGGCCGCCAGCGCGACACCGGCGAGCGTGGCGATGGCCACGTTCTTTTCCGGGTTGCGTACTACGGCCGCGGATACCGAGGCGGACTCCACGCCGATGAACGCCCAGAGGGTCAGTGATGCCGATGCAGAGATAGCCTGGAAGTCCGACTTGCCGGAAACGTTGTAGGCCGCCGAGAACACGTCGCCCTTGAACCAGAACCAACCTAAAAGCGCGACGCCGAAAAGGGGCACGAGCGCGAAAGACGTGGTGATCGACTGGATCCTCGTCACCACGTTGGCACCGGCAATATTGGCGAAGGTGAACGACCAGATAAGCGCGATCACGACGGCGGTGCGTATCCAGGGGTTCGCCAGGGCCGGGATGACATAGCTGAAGTACCCGACGGCCGAAATGGGTAGCGCCACGTTGCCGATCCAGTTGGCGAACCAATAGATGGTGTTGGTCTGGAAGCCGACGTAGGGGCCGAAGGCATCGCGTGCGTAGGCGTACGGTCCACCCGCCTTCGGAGCGAGCCTTCCAAGCTTTGCGAATACGAAGGCCAGCAGCAGCGAACCGACGGTGGTGACGACCCACCCCCATATGGATACCGAGCCGAACTTCGCCAGGTTTCCCGGCAGGAGGAACACGCCGGACCCCATCATGTTTCCGGCGACGAGGAACGTGGCAGGTACTACGCCGATTTTCTTATCGCCCGACATCATGCTGCTCCCTTCTACTTTATGAAGTTGTACTGCACCGACCCCTGGAGGCGGGTGTCGTTGGCGCGCGCCTTGCCCTGCTGTTCGAGCGTTCCCCACAAGAGTTCCACGCCCATCGTCCAGGTTGGGGCAGGGCTCCAGATCATGTTCAACGCGGCGTAGTCGCTCATCCTGAAATCGCCCGCATCCAGGCCTTTGCGCGTGGGCACGCGGGCCTGGCCGTACACGGCATTGGAGCGCCAATGCGGCGACCAGTAATGCGTGTACGCCCCGTACCAACCCCAAGCTTTCAGCGGTCGGAGTTCACGATCGTCGCCTATGAGCGCGTCGAGGCCTGAGCCGCTGGTGTCGGAGAGGTACCGGGAAATGCCGCGGCCATAGACGCCGCTGAACATGAAGAGATCCTGCCCGGCAGCCGCGATGGCGCCACTGACGGCCATGCCCCATCCGTTGGCGTAGCCGCTGCGTTGCCCATTCGTGTAACCCAACCGGCGGAGGAGGGCGCCGCCTTGTATATGCCCCCACGAGCGCTCGGTTCGGAGTGCCACGACGAGGTCCGGCACGCGCGTGGCGCCCTTGGCCTCGGGTGCGTCGACGGGAGCGTCAACTTCCGTCTGCGGGCGCTCGCCGGAAATGGTGAGGCTGTTGCCGTCACCGAAAGGAAACGACTGGTGGATGCCAGGCTGCAGGACGTACATCTGGCCGCCCGGTCCCGCGAAATCCAGCGTGTCGGGCAACGCATCCGCGTCCATGAATGCCGAATATCCGTAGCCGGCATAGGTGTTCCCGATCTGGCCGAATGCATGGCGGACATGGAACTGGTAGCTGTTCGGATCGCTGCCGAAGAAGTCGTTCTCCAGGTAGAACCGTAGGCTTCCATATTCCGTCGGCCGGCGGGCCTCGAAGCTGAAACGGGTCTGCCGGGCGTGCATGTTGAAATGGCTGTGGTCGCGGTCATCCGCGCCGGCGGGAAAGAGCGATGGAATGAATTGCTCGTCGTTCCCGGCTGCATGGTTGTCGGCGATGGCGTCGAGCTTCGCGTAGCCGCCGATACGAACCTTCGTTTCGGTACCGGGAATATCGATGAAACCCTTGAGGTCGGGATCAGTCGGTGGGGGTGCGTTGTCGGGACGCGAGGCACCTGCGCCCGGGTCGGAGACCGAGTTCTGCGCTGGTAACCGGCCAGGCGGAACACCTACGGCCGTCGCTGTCGAAACCGCTTCTTTCTGGGGTCCGACTTGTGTTTGGGACCTATCAGCGGGTTGTCGTGGGTTGGCGAGTGCCGGAGAACGTGTGTGCTCGACAGCGTCCAGGCGCGACTCCATGCTTTGCACCGCATGACGAAGTGCATCCACCTCGACACGAAGCCGCGCATTTTCGGCACGAAGCGAAGCGGTATCGGCATCCTGCGCATGCGCGGACACGGCAATCGACAAGCCCAGCAAAAGTGCCAGCCAACGGTTCACACGTGTTCCTCCTGCTACCGTCCGGTGGAGAGTAACTGTCGTATGTGCGGCGATGACTCATGTCCCCAGCGCGGCATCCTAAGAGGCGAATTGTTGGTGTCGCGCTATCGCCAAGTGACGAGGCGAAGACACGTGGAAGCCTGGAGAACGGGCATGTTTCGGTGCATGGCAGGCGAACGCCTGCCATGGTTCGATAAACGAACTATCGCTGCTTCTTTTCGGCACGAAGCCGTCGAAGGGAACGACCGAATGGCTTCCCCGGCACGGCGATTGCCGCGATATCGGTATTTCTATCCCTCGGCTTGAACGAGAGTTTCCGGACAACCTCGCAAGCAGCGCAGCGCCGGGCGCTTATCGGTTCGCCGGCGCTGCACCGTTACGTAAGGACACGCACCGGTTCGAAGGAGCAGTTGCCGGATTTGTCGAACGGTGCGATGAGAGCAAACACTTATTTCGGCATGAGGTGATACAGGCCGCCCGGCGAGCCGTCTTCCACCATCCAGAGCGAACCGTCGGGTGCTTCTTCGATATCGCGCACGCGCCTTCCGACACTCCATCGCTGGACCACCGTGGCTCCGCCCTTGTGGTCGAACGTGACGCGGACGATACCCAGGCTGACGAGGCCGCTGAGCAAGGCGCTGCCGTTCCAATTCGGGAACAGGTTGCCCTTGTAGAACATGATATTGCCGGGCGCGATGACGGGGTCCCAGTAAATGACCGGCTTGACGAGGTCGGGCCGCGTATCGGGTTTGGGAATGGGCACGCCGTTATAGTTGATGCCGTACGAGACCAGTGGCCAGCCGTAGTTCTTGCCGCGCTCGATCAGGTTCAGCTCGTCGCCGCCGCGAGGGCCGTGCTCGAGTTCCCACAACCGGCCGTCCGGTGCAAAGGCGAGGCCGTAAGGCGTGCGGTGACCGACGCTCCAGGTTTCCGCGGGCGTGAGGTTGGGTCCTTTGAAGGTATAAGTGCTGACGACCGGCGCCGTCTTGGCCTGTTCCGTGTCGCGTGGCGGGTCGATCAAGGGAATGGTGCGAGCGCCGACCTTGCCTGCCCATGGATTGCCCGGCGCGGGCTTACCGTCCAGCGTCAGCCGCAGGATCTTACCGACCGGCTGGTTGGGGTCCTGGGCGGGAGTGAATCGCTGGCGGTCGCCTAGCGTGAGGAAGAGGTACTTCCCGTCCGGCGAGAACGCGATCTGTCCGCCGGGCTGGCCACCTTTACCCGTGGGTACTTGGCGCCACAACACCTGGAAGCCTTCCAGTCGCGGCTGCTTGTCGTCGAGCACGAGTTTCCCCCGGCCCAGCGCCACCCCGCCGCCATACTCGCCCGGTTCGACATAGGTGAGGTACACGTTGTGATCGGTGGCGTAATGGGGCGAGAGGAAGACGCCCAGCATGCCGTTCTGACCTTCGTAGTAGCTCGCGGGGACTCCGCCAAGATCGGTCTTGACGCCGTCGGGAGTTACCAGGGCGACACGGCCGACCTTCTCTGTCACGAGCATTCGGCTGTCGGGCAGGAAAGCGATGCGCCAGGGTAGGTCGAGGCTTGCCACCTTCTTGATGGTGAAGGGGAGGTCGGGATCGTCCTTCTGGTCGCCGGCGTTGGTTTGCGCGTGGGCGGCGTTTGCGAGCAAGGCCGCAAGAAAGAGTCCAGTTCCCAGCTTCATCATGCCCACGTTTCCCCGCGCCATAGTGATGCGGACATCTTAGCGTCCGGATGATTGATCGCGAGTGACGGTTTCTTTAATTCGGGGCCGTCCCGGCATGGGCTGAAGGCCTCAGGCCCGATCACCTTGCAATCCGCTCCAGCGGGGCATACAGTGAACCACATGGTTCACTATCAGGCTTCGCTCGACACGACGTTCGCCGCGCTGTCCGACGCGACCCGGCGCGGGGTGCTGGAGCAACTCGGGAATTCGGAGGCCTCCATCTCGGATCTGGCCCAAAGGTTCCGGATGACGCTCACGGGCATGAAGAAGCACGTGAGCGTGCTGGAACAGGCGGGCCTGGTGGTCACCGAGAAGGTGGGGCGCGTGCGCACCTGCAAGCTCGGCCCCCGCAAGCTTGAAGAAGAGGCCGCATGGATCGAGCAGCAGCGCCACCTTTGGAACGCACGCTTCGACGCACTGGACGCGCTGGTCCAGCACATGAAACGCGAGGAGAAAGCAAATGGCCGTAAACCAAAGTAGCGCCGCCGCGGGGAACCGCACCGCGGTGGAACGCAAGGCCGACCGGGAGCTCGTCGTCACACGTACCTTCGATGCGCCCGTGCGCATCGTTTTCGACGCATGGAGCAAGCCCGATCTTTTCAAGCAGTGGTGGGTGCCGAAATCGGCGGGCATGTCGCTGATCGAGTGCACCATGGACATTCGCACCGGCGGCAGCTACCGCCTTGTGTTCCGCCATCCCGCCTTCGACCAGCCGATGGCGTTCTTCGGCACGTACAAGGAAGTGACACCGCTGAAGCGCATCGTGTGGACGAACGAAGAGAGCGAAGAGGGCGCCGTGACCACGGTGACATTCGAGGAGCAGGGCGACAAGACGCTGGTCACCCTTCATGAGCTCTACCCCACCGAGGCTGCCCGCGACGAAGGCATCGCCGGCTCGGCGGAAGGCCTGCCGGAGCAGTTCGCTCAGCTCGACGAGTTGCTCGCTGGCCTGTCGTAAAGATACGCTACGGCACGATGTGGCGAAGGAGAAATGTCCTTCGTCGCTCGTGCCCGGTACGTATATATCAAGGGGAAAACATGCGCGCACTTCCGCTTACCGTGACGGCGGCCATCGGTGTGCTCTCGGCTGGCACCGCGCCATGACCCATCAGGAGCCGGGCCGCATGACTTACTTACGTCTTAAAGCCGTTTGGGACTTGGGGGGGGTACTACCCTTGGCCACTTCAACCTGAGTCGGGCCAGGTGACGGCATTGGGGCGCGCGAATTCGCCAGCGGCTCGCGGTCCTCACTTTGCGTTCGTCGGTCGGCGAGGATGCGTTATCGCCAGGCGACTGCCCATCATACTTTGGTGTCGGTTTTGGCAGCATACCGATGAACCGGCCGACACCATGGTGCAATAGTGGCCGAGCCGACCTTCTGGTCAGATCGCTCCTGCAAAAGCATGTGTCGCGGATGCGCCACGTTACTTGCAGCAGCTTTCCCTTCCAGGAGATCGATCAGCATGCCTTCAACGTTCCCGACCTTGCCGCATCGGATCGCGCCTGCGCTTTCCGCGATGGCGATAGCTTTTGGCCTTTCTTTTTTCTCCACAGTCCATGCTGCCGAGTCCCCTGCGGTCGCTGGAACATCGCATACGTCCAGTAAGGACGACACCAGCATTCGGCCGTTCAAGATCCACGTGCCGCAAGCGCAGCTCGTCGATCTCAAGAAGCGCATCGCAGCCACACGCTGGCCGGACAAGGAAACCGTCGGGGACACCTCACAAGGCGTGCCGTTGGCGACCATGCAGTCGCTGGTGAAGTACTGGGGCACCGGCTACGACTGGCGAAAGGTGGAGAAGACCCTTAACGCGCTGCCTCAGTTCGTCACCACGATCAATGGCGTGGACATCCAGTTCATCCATGTGCGTTCGCGCGAACCCAACGCGATGCCGCTGATCCTCACGCACGGCTGGCCGGGGTCGCCCCTGGAGTTCGTCAAGGCGATCGGGCCCCTGACGAACCCAGTCGCCTACGGCGGCCGAGCCGAGGATGCATTCGACGTCGTGATTCCGGCGATCCCCGGCTATGGCTTCTCCGGCAAGCCCACCGAACCGGGATGGAATCCCGATCGCGTGGCGAAGGCCTGGGACGTACTGATGAAGCGCCTGGGTTATACCCATTACGTGTCGCAAGGCGGTGACCATGGTTCTGTGATTTCCGATGCACTGGCGCGCCAGGCACCAGCCGGCCTGCTGGGGATCCACCTCAACATGCCGGCCACGATCCCTGCCGACCTCGTGAAGGGGATCAACAGCGGCGATCCGGCGCCGGCTAGCCTGTCGGCCGACGAACGCCGGGCATACAACCAGTTGAGCGGCTTCTTCAGCCGCAACGCCGCCTATGGCGCGATGATGGTGACGCGCCCGCAGACCATCGGCTATTCGCTCGCCGACTCACCCTCGGGCCTCGCTGCATGGATGTACGAAAAGATCGCCGAGTGGACCCAGAGCGACGGCCAGCCCGAGCGAGTCCTGGGCCGCGACGGCATTCTCGACGACATCACCCTGTACTGGCTGACCAACACGGGGGCATCGTCGTCGCGTTTCTACTGGGAAAACAACAACAATAACTTCAGCTCGTCGGCACAGAAGACGGCCACGATCAAGGTGCCGGTGGCGGTCACGGTGTTCCCTGCCGAGATCTATCGTGCGCCGAAGAGCTGGACCGAACAGGCGTATCCGTCGCTCTACTACTTCCATGAAGTGGACAAGGGTGGCCACTTTGCCGCGTGGGAGCAACCGCAGCTCTTCAGCGAAGAATTGCGCGAGGCATTCCGTCCCCTGCGAACAGCCGGCGCGAAGCCCCAGCCGCTACGCTCAGAACAATAACGCCCCGTTACCCGGACAACGGGCGCATCTGTCCACGACATTCCGGTATTCGCCGGTCACGGAGAACTTCCATGTACTTCCCGAATGCAAAAGGCAAGGCGACGCGCCGGCTACTGGGCGCATCGATCCTTCTGGTTGCGACGATGCCCATGGGCATCGCCGGCGCGGCCGAGCGAATGCCGACCACGGCACCGGAAACGCAGGACTCGCTTGGCACGCTGAAGCACGTTCGCGCCGGCGTGCTTAGCGTGGCCTACGCGGAACTTGGGCCTGCCGAAGGCCCCGTGGTGATCCTGTTGCACGGCTGGCCTTACGACATTCACAGCTTCGACCGCGTTGCGCCCGCGCTTGCGGCGAAAGGCTACCGCGTACTGGTACCGTATGCGCGCGGATACGGCGGCACGCGTTTTCTGTCGCCGGACACGCCGCGCAATGCCGAGCCCGCGGCCCTCGCCCAGGATGTCGTCGATTTCATGGACGCATTGCACATCGAGCGCGCGGAGTTGGCGGGCTTTGACTGGGGTGCACGTTCGGCCGACATCGTGGCGGCCCTGTGGCCGCAACGGGTGAAGGGTCT
Source organism: Luteibacter sp. HAY1-4A (assembly GCF_056755355.1). Lineage (NCBI taxonomy): Bacteria > Pseudomonadati > Pseudomonadota > Gammaproteobacteria > Lysobacterales > Rhodanobacteraceae > Luteibacter > Luteibacter sp. HAY1-4A. The sequence goes on along the minus strand of NZ_JBNDHZ010000021.1, from coordinate 30,877 downwards.
GGTGTCGGTCAGTGGCTATCTCATTGGCAGTCAGGCGGCCGGCAAGACGCCCCTGCCGCCCAAGGCCGAACTGACGTGGTGGTACCAGTTTTACTTCGCCACCGATCGCGGCCGCGAGGGTTACGACAAATATCGACATGACTTCGCCAAGCTGATCTGGCAACTGGCATCGCCGAAGTGGAATTTCGACGATGCCACGTTCGAACGAAGTGCGGCGGCGCTCGACAATCCGGACCAGGTCGCCATCGCGATCCACAACTACCGTTGGCGGCTGGGGCTCGCCGACGGGGAAGCGAAGTACGCGCCGCTGGAGAAACGCCTGGCCGAATTCCCCGCGATCACCGTGCCGACGATCACCATGGAAGGTGACGCCAACGGCGCACCTCACCCGCCGGCTGAGGCGTACAGGAAGTACTTCACCGGCAAGTACGAATATCGGCTGGTTACCGGCGGCATTGGCCACAACTTGCCGCAGGAAGCCCCGCAGGCGTTCACGCAAGCGGTCATCGATGTCGACCACCTGTAATGGGTGACATGGAGAAGATCGCTAGGTTGCCAGCACGTAGCGTTCTAGAGCGATGCTGTGGGGCGCCGCGGCCAACTCATATTCCATCAGCAGTGGCGACGGCATCCGGCACGCCGGGTGCATCCGGGTCAACTGCAAGATGGACCCGGAAACGCCGCTCATCAGACCCGGGGTGAACGCATCGCGCGCCAGGCCGCCGACGATGCCGTGCTCCTCGATGCTGGATAGCACGATGGCTGCCGGCGGCAGCCCGGTATCGGGCACGGGGGCAGGGTCCAGGTGTGCCGCACGCGTCAGCAATTCCCAGGTGCTGAGGTCGCCGTGGCAGAGGGTATGGCTATGCCCCCAGCCGCCCTCGGCCGCGGCGCGCACCGCGCGGCGTAGCGTGTCGAGGTGGCGCGGGTGCCCTGTGCGTTCGTAGAGGTCGCATGCCGTCAGCCCGATGCCGACGCTGCCGTGGCACCAGGTATTCGCGAAGTCGCCGCTGTCGGGCTTGCGGACGTCGATCCAGTTGCCTGCCTTCGCATCGTAAAGAGATTCCTCGAAATCGAAGGCCCGCTCGGCGAGGCCGAGCCAGCGGTGGCGATCGATGGCGTTTCCGGCTCCGCTGAGCCCAAGGCGCGTCAGCGCCCAGCCAGTGCCCGTCGCGCCATGTGCAAAGCCGCCAATTGGCTCGCTGAAGATCGACGCGGGCCAGCGAGCCCCGCGCTCGTCGACGATGGCTGTGGCCTCGAGGTGCCTGCCCGCGCGCGCCGCCAGTGCCAGCCAGCGCGGGTCGCCGGTGGCCTCGGCGAGGTTGAGGAGGGGGACGATCGCGCCGCCCACGCCTTCCAGGATGTCGAGCACGCGCTCGTTCTCGATATCCCAGCGCTCCATGTGCACCCCTTGCGCCACCGCACGGGCAAGGAAGCCTTCTTCGGGGCGAAGATGATCGAGCGTCAGCCACGTCTGTACCTGCGAGCCCAGACCGATGAAGCCCCCGATGGCCTCGGCTTCGTCGATGTCTTCGGCGACTCGCAGAATGCGGAGCACGCCGTCCAGCGCCTCGATGACGCCAGCCACTTCGTCCACGCGACCATGCCGCATTTCCTCGGCGTATCCGGCGAGTGCCAGCGCGATACCGCCCAGACCAACGTAGAGGTTCGGTTGCAGCGTCCGCATCGTCCAGCCACCGCGGCCAAGGATCGGGCTGATCCAGGTCATGGTGCCGTCGTTGCCGCGCACCGAGAGGCGAAGGAGCTGTTCAAGCGTCTCCCGGGCCATCGATCGGCGCCGCCGGTCCAGGTCCTCGGCATGGGCGCGCCGGGCCGAGAGATCGTAGGGCGACCGCTTGTCGTCGTTCAGCCTTACGTTGAGGTGAGCGGTAACGAGGGCGCCCCGAATGGTCAGCTCCTCGAGCTCGATGCGCATGTCCAGCCAGGAGCGAAACACCTCGTCGCGCTGCGCCTCGTCCAGCACGTTGGCGAACACTGGCACATCGCCATGGCGCATGTCGTCGATTTCACTGACGATGATGGATGGATCGGACGGGGCGACCGGCGACACGGCGGCATTCCGGGCCAGGAGGTCGCGAGCCCGTTCGATGGCGGCCGGTTCGTCGTGCAGGGACGCGGGATGCCAGAGCATGCGCATCACCTCGACATAGGCCTGCGTGGGCCGCCGGATGCGCCGTATGCGGCACCCGACAAAGGCGTCGAGCAACGGAGCGAGCTCGCCATGGCGATGCCGTTCGACGAGCGCCTGGGTCATCGTGCGGAAGCCCGTGACGATGTCTTCCCAGAAGCGGGAGATGTCTGGGTTACTGCATGGGTGGTTCTTTCCGGCCTCGATCTCGACGCTGACGAGCCCGACGCGGGCATCGGTCGTTCCGGCATCGAGGATCTCCGGCACGCGGATCCTGGGCTGCTCGCCCTGGAGCGCACCAATGGCGGAAATGTCGACTCCGTCCAGCCCGAGCACGGGCGCACGAAAGGGTACCAGCCCCGTGCGCAGCACCGAGGACCGGATGAGCGCTTGCGCAAGGTCGACCGCTTCGCCCTTCTGCGAAGGTGGGACGGGTATCTCGGTGACGAACAGGCTTTCCACGTCGACTACATAAGGGATGGTGGACGACGCGATCAGGTTCTCGTAGTGGATATCGGTGCCGCCGAGCAGGCGCATGACCGCGAGCCAGTGCCCGATGTTGCGATAGAAGATGGCCAGTTGCGTGTCGTCGGTGCAGTAGACATGGTCGACATGGCGGCTCCAGCCATAGTCGCCCCGGTCGAGCACCGCGGGTACGCGTATGCGCGACGGGTCGCCGTGGAGCACGGTGTCGAGGAAGCGATCCAGGGTTGCGTCGACGCGCAACGACCTCGGCTTGTACATGACCGTTCCGCCGATGAACGTGAGGCGTGCTACCGACTGCCCACCTTCGTGGACGTCGCCTTCGCCGAGGTCCAACCCGCGCAGTTCGCCAAGGTCGGTACCGACGAAGTGGGCCAGGGATTCCCGGTCGGTTGCCAGCCGCGAGAGCATGGAGACTATGGCGCGGCGCTGCTGGTCCAGCGCCCGGGCGAGGCGCCCGATCAGGATGGGGTAGCGGCCATCGATTGCATCGATGAACGCTGGAGTGATGGCCCGCGCCACGAAAGCGGCGAAGCGAGAGGCTTCGGTTCCCTCGGGCAGATCGCCGGATAGCTTCGCCGCATGCAGTTCCAGCAGGAGCACGCGGTTGAGCTTTCGTTCCGCATTCTCGAACAAGGCGCGTTCCGCGGTCGTGGCAACGAGCTGGCGTTCCGCGTCAGTGAGCCCGGGTTGGCGGGCGATGTCCTCAGCCAGCTGCTGGCGCACGTCGCGTGTAAGGAAGGCGATGATCGGAGCGAAGGCGTTCTGCGAGGCGGATGCGTCCATGGGCGGTCCCGGCGATACCCTTGTGGTTTGGGATGGCGAAGAGATAGCCGTGGTGTTGGCCACGGCTATCGCGGCTACCGCGTGTCAGCAGCAGACGCCGGGCCGGGAGGCCGTACAGGAACTACAGTTGGAAATCAGTGCGATGTCCGTGCTGGTCAGCGACATCACCGTCTGGGCATGGCCCTCGGTGTAGAGGGAGCCAGCCGGATTGTCATATCCACCTACGCTATCGGCGCCACTCAGCCATCCCGCCAGGATCTTGTCGGTCTGCATACGAGTACTCCTCAGGTGTTTCGGGTGTGCGCCCGGACGTTGAGAAGCGCGTCATGGCGGGCGCGTCCACGACGACGCTGCCGAAGCATTCTGCTGACTTCCCAACGAGGATTAGCAGCATTTGCCGAATCCGCTTGCAATAGATGGCACGTGGTCGCTATGCATATCTGGCACCATCCCGTGACGTCGCGCTACCGGGTGGAAGGGTGCATCGATGATCCTCAAGCGCTTCATCCTCCAACACCGTGCCCTCGTCGTCGGGGCCGTGATCCTCTCCGCCGCAAGCGCGGTCTCCACCATGGTCCTGCTGTCACATATCAATGACCTGGCAGCCGGCGGCCTGCATGCCAACCGCATGGGACAGCTGTGGGCAGGGGCGGGCTGGTTGATGGCCGTGCTTGCCACCGGTGCGATGTCGCAGTTCATCCTTGCCCGTCTTGGCGGCGACCTTGTCGCGCAGCTGCGACTCGTGCTCTCGCAGCGGTTCATCGACCTGGAGTACGAGAAGCTCGCCAACGAGAAGCACGCGATCTTCGGCTCGCTCATCGAGGACGTGGCAAGCATCGCTCCGCTGGTGCTCGTCGCACCCTTGCTCGCGTACAACGTACTCCTCGTCGTGCTTTATGCGAGCTATCTGGCCAGTGTTTCGCTACCACTCCTGAGCATCCTCGCCGTTTTCCTCTGTGCCACGGTGGTAGCCTCGCTGAGCCTGGAGAGGTTCCTGCGGCGACGCTTCGACGCCTTGCGCGATGCGAACGAGAAGGTCTTCGAATACTTCCGCTACCTCAGCGAGGGCAAGAAGGAATTGGCACTCAACGCCGCGCGCGCCCGGCATGTCGCGAACGAACTCATCCGCCCGGCTATTGGCCGATCTCGCCGCCTGATGATTCAGGTGCATACGGGCCTGGGTTTCAACGAGGCGTGGTCGTCGGCAGTGGTCTATGCGTCGGTATTCGTCATCGTTTATGTGGGCTATGCGAGCCTGGCATTGCCGCAGGCGACGATCGTGCGCTTCGTGATCGGTGCATTGTTCCTCAGCGGACCGGTGGCGTTTATCGTGAGCGCGGCGCGGCAGGTGGGCGTAGGTACCGCGAGCTTGCGGCATCTCCAACGTGTCGGCCTCGACCTTAAGGGCGAGGCCGATCCGCCCGAGCATGGGACGCAGGGGGAGGAGGGCATCGACGCATGGCGGACCATGGTGCTCAGGGGTATCACCTATGCCTACGCCGGCGACGAAGAGGGACGGATAGCGCTCGGCCCGGTCGACATGGAGATCAGGCATGGCGAGCTTCTCTTCATCGTCGGAGGCAATGGCAGCGGCAAGTCGACCTTGCTGCTTCTGATCGCCTCACTCCTCACACCTCGCACGGGCGAACTGCTCGTCGACGGCAAGCCGCTGGATTTGGATAAACGTCGGCACCGCCAGCGTTTCACCGGCGTGTTCGGCGATTTCTTCCTCTTTCCGCATGTGCTCGATGCGTTAGGGCGTCCTCTTTCCGACGAACGCGTGCGCACCATGTTGGAATCGATGGGCCTGGGCTCCCAGGTGCAGGTGGAGCAGGGGGAACTGTCGAAGCTCACGCTGTCCACCGGACAGCGGAAACGCCTGGCACTCTTACAGTGCTATGCGGAAGACCGTGAGATTTTCTTCTTCGACGAATGGGCCGCCGACCAGGATGCGCACTTTCGGGACTATTTTTATCGCACCTTGTTGCCGGAGCTGAAGGCGCGGGGCAAGACCGTGGTGGCAATCACCCATGACGACAGGTATTTTGGGCTTGCGGATCGTGTGGTGAAGCTGGAGGCTGGACGTATCATCTCGGATACGAGGCGGCGCAGATCCGTCTCTTGAAGAGAAGATGCTGTCGCCCGTCACTTGCCTCCCGGCGCGGAGATACGCTGCCTGGCTGCCGCGATCAGTTGCGCGCGGGAGGCGTCGTTCAGTGACGGGTCCTCGTCGACCAGCGCCAGAACGCGCTTGGAGGCTTCCACCGCCTGATCTTTCTTGCCAACCGCAAGGTATCCGTCTGCCAAGCTGTCCTGGGCGTTGGCGGATCGAGGGTGCGACCAGGCGACAAGATCAAAGAGCACCAAGGCAATGTCGGGTTGCTTGGCCCCCAGAAGCGCATAGCCACTGTTATTGAAGGCTTCTTGATCGACGCATTCCGAGAGCGGGCGCTTGCCGCACGAGACCACGAAGCGTGGCTTGAGGCCCGCCGTCTTTCCCGCCTTGGCCCAGGCAATGGCATCGCTCGGCGTGGGCGGGAAAGGAAGCGCGGTTCGCCGTTCCGCGGATGCCACCTGGGCATCTTGCATCAGTGTGGCGAATCGCTTTTTGCCCTGTGCATCCTGCTTGACGTGGATGTCGAGAAACGAAAGCACGATGTTGGCCGATAGCATATAGCCGCGACGGGCGGTGGAGCGGTCCCAGCCGGTACCGTTATAGACCGGCTTGATGGGCACGTGCATCGCCTCGCCAGTCACTGCAAACGACGTGAAGTCGCTGTGGTGCATGTTCTTAAGCTGCACCATGTCGCGATCCGCGTACTGAAGCTGGTCGATGGCTGAAAAGTCCAGGTCGGCGGACTGCATGCCCTGTTGCCGGCGGAGATCCAGCAACGCGTAACGGGAGTTGCCGGGATCGAAGCCCTGGGCGCCGGTGAGTGTTGATTCGCTTCCCTTGAAAGCATAGGTGCCATCAAGACCGACCACGGCAATCACGTTGCCGTTTCGCTGCCCCAGGAGTACCGCCTGTACGGCACCGATACTGTGACCGATTACCGCCATGCGGCGGCAGTCGACGCCCTTCGATGTGCAAAGTAGCGAAGAGGCATATTCCATGTCGCGGGTGCTGGCCTCGATGTCGGCCGCACTGAGGGACGGAGCAAGTTGGTCACCGGATCGACCAAGCAGGGACACACTCGCTATCACGTAGCCGTGACTGGCAAGAAATTCGGCCATCACCACATTTACGTTGATGTCCGCCCCCGAGCCGCCGATCAGGATGACCAATGGGAAGCTTCCTTGGGCCGGCGGCGCGTCTCGCACGGCGGCCATTGGCATCGCGAGCAGCTTCGTGGACGACGTCTCATCGAAGCTTCCGTCGATGCTCTCCCGATTACGGCGCATCATTTCCGCGTTGAACCGATCGAACCCCGCCGGCGCGGTCTGGACGACGTAATCGCTCAGTTTCATTCGCGAAGCGGACGTGCGCGCGGCGGGATACCAAACGTTCACCTGTATCGGGCGGCCATGGGTATCGGGAGTGAAGACACCTTCGATGTTCCTCGTGGACATCCACGTACGGCTTCTGTCGTAGGCGAAGACCTGGCGGAAGCCCACCTGATGGCTGCCTTGGGCGAGTGTTCCCCAAAGTTCGGGCGGGGACGTACCTTCGTAAGTTGCGGCGGCGCGCCCGGTCATCAAACCAAGGAACAAAGACAGCACGAAGCGACATGAGCGGCTCATTGCTTTGCCCCGAGAAAGGATGATCATCCAAGGGCAGTCTTTCATATGGCGACCTGAAGCCGAATGTGCCGATCGTCGTGCCAACTCGAGCTGCACTAGAACCGATAGGCGTAGCCGACCCGGACCATCGTCGAGTTCGATCGGTCGACAATGGGGCTGTCGCGGATCTCGCTTCCGTAGCGCGTGCCACTCACGTCCAGGAAGAGCGCATGGCGCTGGGCGAAGGGATACTCGGCGCGAACGCCTGCCGAGAGGTTCACCGTCGCGTCCGCCTCGTAGGCGGGACGGCCTGGCCGCGCCTCGGACGCACGGACGCCGAAATACCAGGTGGCATAGGTCCGGTCGACCCATCCGGCGGCGACATACGGTGTGATCCGCAGCGGACCCGCCTGAAGCGGCACGGCGAGGGTCAGGTTGGCCTTCTTTCCCTTGGCGCTGCCCAGGCCCGCCAGCCAGTCCAGCGACATTTCCACCGGGCCAGGCCGCCAGACCACCGCGGCGCCAGCGCGGAACCCGCCTTTTCGGTCGGCCATCCCGCGCAGGAATGAGGAATCGCTGGCGTCATAGCCGTCGCCGAAGTCGTAGCGAGCACGCAGGCGGAACGAGAAGGCGCCGACCGGAGCGAACTTGAAGTCGGCACCGGTGCCCAGGATGTTGAGCCGTTGACTCTCGTAGCGTACGAAAGGAAACGCCAGGGTGTCGTTGTCCATGCCCTTGTAGGGCCGGCGTACCACGCCGAAGCCCGCCCCCAGTGCCCATGAGGAACTGGTGTCCTCAGCGGCGAGTGCTACGGCCGGCACGGCAAGCAGGCCACTCACCGCCACGGAAAAGAAGCGGCGCGTCATCGTCCGCGCCTCCCGGCTTCGATGGAGCGCAAGAGGCGCACGAGCTCGCCGGCCTTGCCCGAGGCGATGGCCCGCTCCGCGGTCATGCCGCGAAGTTCGCGTATGGGATCATGATGGAACCAATCGTCGCGGAGCGCGGGATCGGGCTCGAGGCGCGAGGCGATCGAGACCGCCTCGATGGACGGATCGCGTGGACGGCCGCGCAGGCGGGAACGAACGAGGACGGGCAGACGCATCGTGGCACCTGATGGGGGAGGTGCGGCAAGCGTGCCCTTCGACGTTTGCTTCGATTTGTCTGTATTCCTGCACCGGCGACACATTGTTTCAGCCGTGAAATAAATGACTTGGCGTACGCCAGAGGCTATAACGACGGCTATAACCACGTTGTTTTTGCTGAATGAGACCGACGCTTGAGACGCATCCTGGTAGTGGACGACGACGAGGAAATCGGTGCCCTTCTCCGGCGCTTCCTCGAACGCAATGGCTTCGAGGTGGACGTGGCCTCGTCCGGCGTGGCAATGGACGAACGGCTGGCACGTGGCACCTACGACCTGATGACCCTGGACCTGATGCTTCCGGGTGAGGACGGCCTGTCGCTCTGCCGGCGCGTGCGTGCGAAGTCCGCGTTGCCGATCATCATGGTGACCGCCACCAGCGCTACCTCCGAACGCATCGTCGGCCTGGAAGTAGGCGCCGACGATTACCTGGCGAAGCCGTTCGATCCACGCGAATTGCTGGCACGCGTGCGCGCCATCCTGCGTCGCGCGGATGCCTCGTCGGCGGGCCCGGCAACGGGTACGCGCGTGGCCGTGCGCTTCGCGGGCTGGCAGCTGGACGTCGCGCGCCGCGAGCTTCGCGCGGGCGACGGCACCCTTGTCCCGCTGTCCGGGGGTGAATTCGATCTCCTGCTGGCGTTCGTCGAGCATCCGCAGCGCGTGCTAACGCGCGAGCAGCTGATCGACCTGGCGCGCGGCAATCGTCACGAGGCCTTCGACCGCAGCATCGACGTGCAGGTGAGCCGCCTGCGCCGCAAGCTCGGCTACGACACGACGGCGCCGGAATTGATCCGCACCATCCGCAATGCCGGCTACATGTTCGCCGTGCCTGTGGAGAGCACATGAGCGTCTTCAACTGGCGGCTGAACACACTGGCCGGCTGGATGATGGTGAACATCATTTCCGCCATCCTCATGGTGGTGTTGCTCAACGCCGCCGTCCTCGCCTTCGCCAGCGTCTGGGCCCGTCCCGACAACATCCAGAGCGGGCTTTTCAAGCAGCTGGGCATCGCGCTGAAGGCCGTGAGCGCCACTCCCGTCGCCGACCGCCCACGCATGGCCGCCGTGATCTCGGAACGCGAGGAGTACGGCGTGCACTGGTACGCCATGCGCGACCAGGTGCCGATGCCGCCGTCGGACCAGGACGCGACATCCTTCAAGGGGCCGCTGGTGGAGCTACTCGGGAACCGCAGGATGGAGGCGTTCAATCCTCATGAGGACGATCCCGAGGGCCGCTCCGGACAAACCCATTACATGCTCGCCGTGCAACTGGACGACGGTAGCTGGCTGACGTTCGACACCGCCACGCGCATATGGGGCGTCCACCCCCACACGCGCTATCTGGTGATCGGCCTCTTCGTGGTGTTCTCCTGCGTGCTCGTGGCCGCGGTCGCCAGCCGCCACCTGTCCCGGCCCATGCGCCGGCTGGCCGCGGCCGCCGAGCGTTTCGGTGCCGACGTGAAGGCACCGCCGATACGCCCGGAAGGTCCGATGGAGCTGCGGGTGGCCATGCGGGCTTTCAATGAAATGCAGGGGCGCATCCAGCGCTTCGTCCGCGACCGCACCGACATGCTGGCAGCGATTTCCCACGACCTGAGGGCGCCACTCACGCGTATCCGTCTGCGCGGCGAATACATCGACGACGCCGAACAGCAGCGCAAGTTGTTCGCCGACGTGGACGAGATGCGCTCCATGATCGACGCCGCGCTCGCGTTCTTCCGTGGCGACGGCGAGGAAGAAGCCCCGACCCGTTTCGATCTCGCCGGGCTGGTGCAGACCGTCATCGACGATGGCCGGGACGAGGGTGGCGAGGTGACCTACAGCGGTCCTGCCCGTTTGATCTACGAAGGCCGCCCGATCGCGCTCAAGCGGGCCATCGCGAACCTGCTAGGGAACGCCATGCGCTACGGCGGCGAGACCCACGTCGAACTCGATACGGATACGGCGCACGTGCGACTGCGCATTCTCGACAACGGACCGGGTATTCCCGAGCAGTTGCAGGAAATGGTGTTCCGCCCCTTCTTCCGCGGCGAGAGCTCCCGAAACCGGAACACCGGTGGGGTCGGTCTCGGCCTGCCCACCGCGCGCAGCATCGTGCGCGGCCACGGCGGCGACGTCGTGCTGGGCAACACGGGGCAGGGGCTGGCGGCAACCCTCCTGCTGCCCATCGATTCGGCGCGGACCTGAGCGCACCTCAGGCGTGCGATCCGAAGCGGCCGGCTTCGGCGGCGACGAAATCGGTCAGCAGTTTCACCCGGACGGGCGTCAGCCGCCCGAACGCGTGCAGGGCGTGCAATGGTAACGACGGCAGCGCCTGCGTCGGAAGCACCGGTACAAGTCGACCCGCGTCGATATCCGCCTGTACCGTGCAACGCATCAGATAGGCGACGCCAATGCCTTGAAGCGCGGCTTCGCGCAGGCCTGCGCCCGTGTCGACACCCACCGGCCCGTGCGGCACGAACGTCGTTCCGTCGTCGAACGAGAGCGGGTACGAACGGCCTTTCATGAGGTAGCGCACGAAGGGCAGTTCGCGAAGCTCGTCGACGGTGAATGGTGCGCCATGCACCTCGAGCAGTGCGGGCGATGCGACGAGGGCCATGTCGAGTTGCGCGAGCAACCGGGAGCGAAGATCGCTCTCGGCCGGATGGCCCACGCGGAACACCACGTCGAAGCCTTCGCTGACCACGTCGACCGAACGGTCCACGAGCACGAGGTCGATTTCCAGCCCGGGATGCCGGGGAAGGAAGCGCGACGCGAGCGGTTGCAACAGCAGGCGCCCGAGGTCACTGGGCATGCTCACGCGCAGCCGACCTCGCGCATCGCCATCGGGACGGATCGCGTCGGCCGAGTCGTCCAGATCGCGAAGCAAGGGTGCCACGCGGTTGAAGAACACCAGACCGTCGGGGGTGAGATCGAGTTGCCGCGTGGATCGCCGGAACAGCTTCACGCCGAGCTCGCGCTCCAGCCGGGCGATGCCTTTGGAGACGGCAGACGGCGTCGAGCCCAGGATGCGGGATGCCGCGCTGAACGAACCGGACTCCACGGCACGAACGAACGCGATCAGATGGGGCGCCTGGAGGAGTAGATGGGACATCTGGGAGTTCCTGGCACAAGTGAAGTGCCCGCGTGCGGCCTACCGGCCCTGCGGATGCGCCGCATATCGTGGCGATCATCATCGTAACGAGGCAACCCCATGAAACGCTTGGACGGTAAGATCGCGCTGATCACCGGTGGCAACAGCGGCATCGGCCTGGCATCCGCGCAGCTCTTCGCGCGCGAAGGCGCACAGGTGATCGTGACGGCGCGGCGCAAGGCGGTCCTGGACGAGGCCACCGCATCGATAGGCCATGACGCCATCGGCATCGTCGGCGACGTCGCCGATCTTGCGCACCATGCACACGTCGCCGACGTGGTGCGCGAGCGCTTCGGCGCGCTCGACATCTACATGGCCAACGCCGGCGTCATCACCATCCAGCCGTCCGCCGACGTCACGCCCGAGGTCTACGACGCGCAGTTCGGCGTGAACACGCGCGGCGTGTTCTTCGGCGTGCAGGCCATCGCTCCCGTGATGCGCGACGGCGGCAGCATCATTCTCACCAGCTCGCTGGCGGCGACGCGCACGCTCGACGGCCATGCCGTCTATGCAGGCAGCAAGGCGGCCATCGCGGCGTTCGCGCGTCACTGGACGATGGAATTCCGTGCACGCCGGCTGCGTGTGAACGTACTGAGCCCCGGTCCGGTGGATACCGCGATCCTCGCGAAGCTCGGCGTGTCGGAGGCCGATCGTCCGGCGTTCCTCGAAGCCGTTTCCGCGCAGATCCCGGCGGGGCGGATGGGCACGGCGGATGAGCTCGCCGAGGCCGCCTTGTTCCTTGCCTCCGACGCGGGTGCCTTCGTCAATGGCATCGAGTTGAATGTGGATGGCGGTATGTCGGCGGCATGAATTCACGTCGATGGGAACCGGCCTGCCGGGCGATGGGCGCTTGCCGTGAGGCCCCATCGGCAAGCAGGCTGGCTTCCCCAAGTCGGCGGCCCAGAACGCTGCCGGAATGACGAACCACACTTGCCAGCGGTTGCGTGGCCGCCTATCGTGCGGCCTTCAGCAGGCCGCTGACAGGGGAGGGGACGCTGTGGAAACTGTGCTGCTTCGTGCGTCGACGTTGCTTTGTGTCTTGGTTCTCGCGAGCGTTCCGCTGCAGCCTGCCGCTGCGCAAAGTGCTCCCGCGGCAGTAGCTCCAGCCGCCACGAGTACGACGGAAACGCCAGCGGCGAATCCCTCGGATGTTTCGTCGATGGGCGCGATCATCGAAGCGGTCTACGACGTGATTTCAGGTCCCAAGGGACAGGAGCGCGACTGGAACAGGATGCGCTCGCTGTTCGTGCCAGGCGCACGCCTGATTTCGGCGCGTACGGGAAAAGATGGCGTCACCTCGGCGCATGTAATGAGCGTCGACGATTACATCCGGCTGGGCGATCCCTTGCTGAAGAAGGAAGGATTCTTCGAACGCGAGGCACATCGCACCGAAGATCGCTTCGGCAACATCGCCCAGGTATTCAGTACCTACGAGTCGCGCCACGAGAAGGATGGCAAGCCATTCCAGCGCGGTATCAACAGCTTCCAGCTTTTATTCGACGGCAAGCGCTGGTGGGTCGTGACGATCTACTGGCAGGGCGAACGGCCGGAGTTGCCGATTCCGAAGCAGTACGGCGGTTGATCGCACAGGATTTCATACCCCGGCACAGGAGAGCGTAATGGCGACGAAGCTGTTTTCGAAAGGTGGATTTTTCGGGTTCGCCCTTGCGCTGACGGGCACCCTCGGCGCCATGGCCCAGGCGTCGACGGCACCGACGGAAACACGGGTCTGGCGCGAAGCCTACCAGTCCAGTCCGGCTCACTACGATCCATTGGCGCCGGCATTCGTAAAGATGCTGGTGGAGAAATTCAAGATGCCGCCGGCGGCAGTCGAGCAGATGCGGCCGCAAACCGCGAGCGGTACCCAGCGAGTCCGCCTCGCCGTCTCGGCAGGGGGGCCGCAGATTCGCATCCGCGTTTCGAACGAGGAGGGGACGGAGCCCTTGGTTCTTGCCGCCGCGAGCGTCGGTCTCGCCGGGGATGGGTATGTGTCCAAAGCGGGCGCGTTTAAACCCGTCACCTTCGGTGGTCGTCGCAATGTCACCGTCCCTATGGGCGCTCCGGTTCTGAGCGATCCCATCGCGCTCCCGGTGACGCCCGGCACCGAACTGATCGTTAGCACCTATGCCACAGGTTCTTTCAAACTCGATCCGTTGGGAGGCAGTGCGATCGTGGTGGCGGCCGGCGACCAGACAATGAAGAACGAACTTGCGGGCGGGAAGCCCATGGTGGGCAGGCCTGCCGTCACGGGCGTCGCCGTGCTTTCGCCATCTTCCCGACGAGTCATTGCAACACTTGGCGACTCCATCACCGACGGAAATCGTCCTGCGCCAACGGATACCCGCAGCTGGCCGGAAGTGCTGGCGAACAGGCTCGCGGCGCGGCGGAATGCCGACGATTATGCCGTCGTGAATGCGGGCATAGGCGGCAACCGTGTCCTGGGGTCTGGTTGGGGACTGTCAGCGCTCGCCCGTCTGGACCGCGATGTTCTGCGGATCGACGGACTATCGCACCTCATCGTCCTCGAAGGTACGAACGATATCGGCATGTCGGGGCATTCGGTGTTCGGCAACCAGCCCGCGGTGACACCGGAAGACCTGATCGCCGGTTATCGGCAGATCATCGCCCGGGCTCACGCGCGCGGAGTCCGGGTGATCGTGGGAACCATCATGCCGTTCGGGTCGTCCATGACCCACTATTCGCTGGAGAACGAGCGGACGCGGCAAGCGGTCAATCGTTGGGTACGGACGTCCCGCGAACCGGATGGCGTGATCGATTTCGATCAAGTTGCGAGGGATGCCGCCAATCCCGTGAACATGCGTGCGGAGTTCGGATCGGAGGATGGTTTACATCCGGGCGCTGCGGGATACAAGGCGATGGGGGAGGCGGTCGATCTTTCCATGTTTGAGTAGGCTTGGATGCAGCAAAGCAAGTCAAGCCGTTACTGTCGGGCTCGGTCATCACGGGGGAAGGGAATGCGCGCATGGATATGGGTGGCAGGCGTGACAGCGACGATGGGTACCGGCCTTCACGCGCGGACGGTGCCCGATCCGGCCCCGGTCGAGGCGAGGGTGCCGTGGGCACCCACCGTGTTCACTGGCAGTGACGGCGAGAGGCACTTCGCCTACGAACTGCACCTGACCAATTTCTATGGCGACACCGGCCCGTTGACCCTCGACGACCTGGACGTCTTCGCGGACGATTCGAGCCAGCCCTTGTTACACCTGGACGGCGCGGGACTGGCCGCCGTAACCAAGCCCGTACCGAAAGAAGGTACCTCTGCCGTCATCGATTCCGGCAAGAGCGGTATCGTCTATCTGTGGCTCACGCTGCCCGCGGGAACGCCGGTGCCGAAACATCTGCGGCACCATGTGGACATGACGGCGAATGGCCACGTCTATGTGGTGAACGGTGTCGATGTAGCGGTGTCGCCGGCGGCGGTACCGGTGATCGGTGCGCCCCTTCGTGGTGGCCATTGGCTGGCCCATGAAGGTCCGGGCGCATTCCGCTCGCATCACTGGGGCAGCATGGTCGCGGTCAACGGCAGCCTGACCGTACCCCAGCGCTACGCGATCGATTTCGTCGGCGTGGATGCGTCGGGACGCGCGATCAAACCGAGCGTGAAGGACCTGCAAGCGACACGGTATGCGGACTGGATCGGCTACGGCGCGGAGGTCATCGCCGTCGCGGATGGCGTTGTCGCCGGCGCTAGGGACGGCGAGGAAGAGCATGCGCCGCTGAAGCCGCAGCCGGAACCGGCCTCGCTCACCACCGACGGCCTGTTCGGCAACTACGTGGTGTTGTCGATAGGGCCCGGGCAGTACGCCGGTTACGCCCATCTTGCCAAGGGCAGCGTGCGGGTGAAGAAGGGCGACCACGTGCGCCGTGGCCAGGTGATCGGACGATTGGGACAGTCGGGCAACTCCGCCGCGCCGCACCTGCATTTCCAGTTGGCGAACGCTCCAGAGTTCCAGGGTTCGGAAGGCATTCCGTATGTCTTCGATCGGATCGATCTCTATGGCGAGGAAAGCGAGGCGCAGCTTTTCGGACAGGGCGATCCATGGAAGGCGGCACCGCCGAGCGAGCGCCAGGCGCAGTTGCCGCTCGATGGCATCGTGGTGGGCTTTCCGGATAAATAGCCCTTACCTTCATTGTCAAGGGGAAGGAACAGCCGAAAGAGGGTAGGCCGCAGGCCGGCTCATCGACAGCGAGTCGGCGCGGTGACCTTGGGCATAGCTTTTGATTCAAGGCTGCGACGCAGGCGTCGCCATGGGCTTGCCTTTGTCCACCACCCAGGTGGAAACCTCGCTGCCGCCCTCGTCGCCGGGGCCGGCCAACAGTTCGTGCACCATGCCGCTGGGATTGAAGAAGTGATCGCCGGCATGCAGGGTGCGGTCGGGTTGGCCCTTCTGTTTCAGGATCAAGGTCCCGCTGAGCACGTAGCCGGCTTCGTCGCCCGGGTGGGTGTGCCAGGACGCTACGGCGCCGGGCGGCATTTTCACCGTGCCGAGCACCAGCTGCTTACTCGGCACACCCGCGACATCCCGGGTTTCGAGTAATGCGCGGATGGGCGCCGGTTGTGCGCTGGACGATGCTGGTGCAGTGGCTTGTGCCAAGGCGAGTAACGGCATCGCCGGAGTGAAGACGACGGCTGCAAGGACGATCGAACGGAAGCGTTTCACGGCGTGCTCCATGCCGGCGAGGACATCCGGCGAATGATGTCACGGGGATGGGCGGCGATCATGGCTGGTCGCCTGAGTTGTCGGTAAGCCGCACGTTAACCAGATCGAGTTTCTTACGCAGCTCGGCCACCTGATGCGCCTTCACAGGCGATCCGCGGTTGCCCCAGCTATTGCGCACGTAGGTCGTTACGTCCGCTACCTGCTGGTCTGTGAGCTTCCAGGCGAAGCTGGGCATCGTGAGCGGCGAGGGACGGGTTGGCGATGGCCCAACGCGCATGCCGGCCAGGATGATATGCAGCACGCCAGTGGGGTCGTTCTGCTGGACCACGGCGTTGTTACCCAGCGGCGGGAAGAAGGTCTTCTGGCCGACGGCGTTCTCTAGGTGGCAGGCAGTGCATGCGTCGGAGAATATCGCTGCGCCGCGCTTCATCGACGCCCCACCGGCGGGTGCGACGTCGACATCCGGGCTCGCGGGAAGCGATTTGAGGTACACCGCAATGGCGTGGCGGTCTTCATCGGTGATCAACGAGGTTGAATAAGTCACCACGTCACCCATCGGGCCGCCGGCAGACGAATGCTCGTTACGACCCGTCTTCAGGTACTCGGTGATATCGTCCACGCTCCAGCGTCCAAGGCCGGTGCGCTGGTTCCCGGTGAGGTCCGGGGCCACGAAGGCATCGAGCACGCCACCCTCGAGATCATGTCCCTTCTTGTCGGCGCCCAGCATGTTGCGCGCGGTGTGGCATGCGCTGCAGTGTCCGGCACCGCGCACAAGGATCTCGCCTCGGCTCCAGTCAGGCGGTGCGCCGGCGGGAGCTTGCGACTTGGGTGCGTCGCGCAAGGAAACTACGTTCCAGAACGACACCATGAACCTGATATTCATGGGAAAGATAAGATCGTTTTCGGGAGGCTTGTAAGCCACCGGCTTCGTTGTCTTGAGATAGGCAAGCAAGGCGTCGTCATCGGCGCGCTCGAGGTTGCGAAACCACGGGTAAGGGAAGGCCGGATACAGATGCTGCCCACGCCCGCCGATGCCGTCGTGCATGGCTTTGTAGAACTGGTCCGGCGTCCAGTTGCCGATGCCATTGGTGGGGTCGGAGGTGATGTTCGAGGAGTAGATCACGCCAAAGGGCGTGTTCAGGCCCAGCCCGCCTGCGAATGGCTCACCTCCCGCGCGTAGGTGGCATGACAGGCAGTCGCCCATGCGCACCAGGTACTGCCCGCGCCGCAACTGTTCGGCGTTGGGCCCGTCGGCGATGGGTTGGGTGATGATCTTCGCGGCCGCCACGGAGGTGACGGGCCCTGAGGGCAGCGCTGCGGCACGGCCAAGGTTCCACAGCATGAATGCGCCGCCAACGATGCCCAGCACGATCAGTACCAGTACGATGCGGATAAGGGTTCGCATGACATCTACGCCTGTACCAGGGGGCCAGGGTCCTTCAGGTATTGCTGCACGATCGCCTGTGCCGAGTAGTACGCCAGCGCGGCCACGGTGCCCGTGGGGTTGTAGCCTGCGTTCTGCGGAAAAGCCCCCGCGCCCATCGAGAACACATTGGGCACGTCCCAGCTTTGCAGGTATTTGTTCACCACGCTGTTGGCCGGGCTATCGCCCATGATCGCTCCGCCCGTATTGTGCGTGGTCTGGTAGGGCACCACGCTCCATGAACCGGTACGTCGGTTCAGCTTGATCTCGCGCGGGTTCATGGCCCTGGCGATTTCCGCAGCCCGATCGGTAAGGTAGTCGGACATCTTGTGTTCGTTGTCGGTGAAATCGAACGTCATGCGCAACATCGGCCGGCCATGGATGTCGCGGTAGGTTGGATCCAGGTCCAGGTAGTTGCCGCGATGGCTCATGCACGAGCCATGCACGCTGAGGTTGAAGGAGCGCAGGTAATTCTTGGCCGCTGCATGTTTCCAGGCTTTGCCCCACGCAGGCGTGCCCTGTGGGGTGTAGATCATCTCAATGGGGCGACCGCCTGTGATCATGCCGGCGATATAGGCGCCGCCGATGAAACCCAACCCCGAATGATCGAAGTTGTCGCCGTTGAAATCATCCACCACCGTGGCCAGCGCACCGGCACCGATGAAGGGATTGATCAGCTTGTCGTCGAAGAACACATTTACCGACGACATTGTCTGGTAGGCGTAATTCTTTCCCACTACGCCCTTGCCGGTGACCGGATCGTACGGCGTGCCGATGCCTGACAGCAGCAGTAGACGCACGTTCTGCAGGATGTATGACGACAGGATCACGATGTCCGCGGGCTGAAAGAACTCCTCGCCGGCACTGTTCACGTACGTAACGCCGGTGGCTCGCTTCTGGTCCGGCGACAGTTCCACTTTCAGCACCTCGCTCTCCGTGCGCAGGGTGAAGTTGGGTTTGGCCATCAGGTAGGGCAGCAGGGTGGTCTGCGGGCTGGCCTTGGAATAATTGCCGCAGCCGAATTTCTCGCAGAAGCCACAATAGGTACACGCACCCAACTGCGCACCGAAATTGTTCACATAGGGCTGGCTCAGGTTACCCGTGGGGTGGGGGAATGGATGTCGTCCGAGTTCGGCCGCTGCCTTGCCGAACAACGTCGGCCCATACGTCTGGGGCATCGGCGGCGTGGGATATTCCGCGGAGCGGGGGCCCTCGAACGGGTTGCCGCCTGGCTGGATCTGGCCATTGAGGTTGCCAGCCTTACCGCTGGTACCGCAGAGAACGTCGAACGTGTTGTAGTGCGGTTCGAGGTCTTCGTACGTCACGCCCCAATCCTGCACGGTGAGGTCGTAGTCGGTGACGGACTTCTTGCCGTAGCGCTGCTCGTTGTGGCTTTTGGTCAAGAAGTCCGATGGCAGGAACCGCCAGATCTGTCCGTTCCAGTGCACCCCGCCACTGCCTACGCCCGTTCCCAGCAGGAACGAACCCAAGTGGCGCATCGGTAGTGCCGTCTGGCTGGTGTTGTTGCGAATGGTGAGCGTGTCGTCGGCTACGTTCTGAAACAAGTGGTGCCGCCACATGTAGCGCAATTCGTCCTGCGCGAAGCCGGTGGCGAAATCGGTAGGAGTGTCGCGCCAGGGCCCGCGTTCGAGCGCGAGCACTTCAAGCCCGGCATCAGCCAGCTGCTGGCCCATGATGGCGCCTGTCCAGCCGAAGCCGACGATCACCGCATCGACGGGTTTGAGAGTGGTTGCCATGCTCAGGTCTCCGAATTCCACCCAGGACGGCCCTTGAAACCTACGGGCGGGAAGGGCACCGGCTCGCCATGGCGGCTGACCCATTCACGATAGTCGTAATGCGCGCCGGGAAAGCCGATCATCTTCCAGGCGCCCATGTCCTTGTTGCCGCCGTAGATAGGATCGGAGAAATATCCCTCCTTGGTGTTCTGCAGCAGCATGGTGAAGAAGGCCTTGGCATCAACACCGTCTTCCAGTTGCACCTTGCCCGCTTCCAGGTCCTTGAGCAGCGCGTCCCGCTCGTCGTCGGACAACTTGGCGAAGTCCGCGCCGTTATGGTTGGTGTGCGCGTACTTGTTGATGGCGCCGATCGCCGCGCGATACATCTGCGCAGGCGAAAACCGACTCTGGTAACCCTGCTCGGGCGCACCCTTGGCCCATGGGCCGCCGAGGTAATAGTGATCCCCACGGCCGAAGGGCCCTGCCAACTGCCGGTCGATGAAGAACGGCACGTTGGCTTCGACGGCGCCGGGGCCCACTTCGTCGTTGGGAATCAAGCGGCCCACGGCGGCCTCGATAAACTCCCGTTCGACCGGCGTGAAGAACTTGAAGTCGGTGCCGGATACACCCGGCGGTGCATCGGCCAGGCCCTCTTGCCATGGCATCCCTCCCTGGTAAGTTCGAGGCGGTGCACCCAACTCGCCGTCGTGGATCTTCGCCCCCAGGGCGCCGGCGACACCGGCAGTGGCGGCAACGGCACTTCCCAGGAGGAATTGCCTGCGGTCGAGCTTGGGCCTGTCCATCGAACGTTCTCCGGAAGTTTCGCTCCCTGCATGGGGAGTACGAGTGTCGCGGTGATGCGTGCCCCTGGCGCTTGTTTGAACGTATCTAGAATCTATTCCTAACTATTATCAGACTCCGTGTAGCCTGAATTGGACGTTCCTACACTTTGTTTCAGTGACCTGCCGATGGCCGGCATGATCAATCTCTCTCAACGCTCCAGTCCGTCGTGAG
The DNA here is from genome assembly GCF_056755355.1 of Luteibacter sp. HAY1-4A. NCBI lineage: Bacteria > Pseudomonadati > Pseudomonadota > Gammaproteobacteria > Lysobacterales > Rhodanobacteraceae > Luteibacter > Luteibacter sp. HAY1-4A. The sequence continues at coordinate 10,611 of NZ_JBNDHZ010000021.1, read as the reverse complement.
CCGAGCCTCGCCTGACAAATGCCGGCGGGTGCCATTCGCTTACGCGGGTTGTCGCCGGCAGCGTCGAATCATGGAGGATCAGCGCGAATGCGCGCCGCGGGACGGTGCCAATGGCCATTAAGACGGTGCGGAGAGAATTAACTAGGTTTCGACAGGTGCGGCCGATAGTCCCTACGCACGTATACATGCGCGCATAATGTATATTATGTCAACTTTTTCTATCGGGAATACCGCGACTGCTCCGATCTGTACTCGGAAGCGCAAAAGCTGAACGTGTACGAGGACCTGCAACGCCACATCGACGCTTTGCTTGCCTTAGGCATTTCGCTTTGCCACGGTAGCCGTAAAGTACGGTTTGCCCCAGCGGCTGCCGGCGGCGAGCCCCGGACCGCGGCCGTGCTGTACGTCGTCGCGTTTCGCTTGGGCCACGAGCCGACGCAGATTGCGATGCCCAGAGCGGCCCGCATCGGGTAGCAGCGAAACACCGTCGCGACACGGAGGCCTATTGGTTAGGCTCATGAAGTTACTATCAGTTAACGCTGGCACCTTGAAGAAGAAACGCCTGCGGTAGGAAGAAGCCACGGTTTGCATCGGCCAACAGTTCAGGGGACGACAATGACGAATGATCCTACCGGCTCGACTTGGAAAAAGTGGGACTTGCACGTTCACACGCCGTCGTCGGTTGTCCACAGCTACCCCGGCGCCAGCCAAGACGATGCGTGGGAAGCTTTCCTTCAAGACCTCGAGGCCCTGCCGCCTGAATTCAAGGTCATCGGCATCAATGACTACATCTTCATTGATGGCTACGAGCGAGCGCGCAAAGCCAAGCTCGAGCAAGGTCGTCTCAAAAACATCGACCTGCTGTTACCCGTCATCGAGCTGCGCTTGGACAAATTTGCTGGGGTGGTCAAGAAGGAGAAGGACGGCACCTACTCGCAGTCCGGCTGGAACCGCATCAACCTGCACGTCATCTTCGACGCGATGGACCCTGAGGTCATCCAGCAGCAATTCCTAAATTCGCTTACCCCGAGTTACCAGCTGATCCCCGACTCCAGCGACTGGAACGGAAAGTGGAAAGGCGTCATCACCCGTGACAGCTTGTCCGAACTCGGGAAGATGATTGTAGAGTCGGCGCCGGTTGACAAACGAGCGGACTATGCCCCGCACCTGCAGGAGGGCTTCAACAACTTATGCGTGAGCCTGGAGAAGGTTCTCGAGGCGCTCGACAAGCACTACTTCGCCGGGAAATACCTTATCGCGGTAGGCAAGACGGAATGGGACAACCTCAAATGGGATGATCAGTCCATCGCCGAGAAGCGCAACATCATTAATCAGGCCGACTTGGTTTTCACTGCCTCCGCCAATCCGGCCGCATACGACGCGGCGCGTAAGAAGCTCTTAGAGTCCAACGTGAAAGCTACGCTGCTCGACTGCTCCGACGCACACACGCCTAGCAGCTCGGAGAACAAGGACCGCGTCGGCAACTGTTTCACCTGGATCAAGGCCGATGCTACCTTCGACGGCCTCGTCCAAGCCACCACCGAATTCGAGGACCGCGTGTTCATCGGCGACACGCCGCCCAAGCGCCTGCTTGTCGAGGCCAACCGCACCAAATACGCCTCCAAAATCCGCATCGGCCGTAAGGCCGGCTCCACGCTGGCAGATACTTGGTTCAACGTAGACATGCCGCTTAGCCACGATTTGGTCGCCATCATCGGGAACAAGGGAAGCGGTAAGAGCGCAATGGCCGACATCGCCGCGTTGGCTGGCGACACCAAGAATTTCAGGAGCTTCTCGTTCCTCAAAGACACGCGCTTTCGAAATCCAAGGAGCAGGCTCGCTCAGCACTTCCTCGGCGCGCTGAGCTGGCACGACGGCACCGAATCTGAGCGTTCGCTCGACCAAGATCCTTCCGAGACCAGCGTGGAGCGGGTGAAGTACTTGCCGCAGAGCTACCTTGAGACGTTGTGCAACGAGCTCGGCGACGGCGGCTCGGCGACCTTCGACACCGAGTTGCGCAAGATCATCTACACGCACGTCCCGGAAGAGGCTCGACTGGGCTACACCTCCATGAACGAACTGCTCGATTTTAAGGTCGCAGAGATTGACAGCGCACGGGAGCAGGTCATCAAGGAAATTTCGAAGACCAACGCCGAAATTTTGCAGGCCGAGCGTCGGCTCACGCCGGAGTTCAAACAGTCGCTGCAAGAGCAGCTCGACGCCAAGGTCGCCGAATTCAACTCCCTCGTGGCCTCGAAGCCCACCTCGGTGGAAGACCCCACAGAGTCGGAGACAGCACAGGAAGAATCGAAGGCCGCCACCGAAAAGATTCAGGCGCTCGAGGACGACCTCAAAAAGCTGCTAGAAGAAGAGAAGCTGCTTCGCGACAAGAAGGCCGCCGAGGCCAAGCGTCAAGCTGTCCTGAGCCGAATTTCCCAGGCTGTCACCAACCACAAGAAGGCCCACGATCAATTTTTGGCGGAGCTGGTTCCCATGCTGGCCGAGGTTGGCCCGGACTTGAAGGCCTCTGAGGTGGTCGAGTTGAAGATCGACACCACGAAACTCGACGCGCTGACCAAATCTGCCAAAGAGTCGATTGCCGGCGTGGACGCTGCACTCGCCAATCAAGAGCCCACGGGCCTCTCCAAGCGTCGCGAGGCGACCGAGGCGACGATGGCTGAAATCAAGAGCAAGCTCGGCGAGAAGCAGCGCTTGTTCATCCTCTTCAAGGATCAGGTCGCCAAGTGGGAGCGTGCCAAGGAAGTGCTTGTTGGAAACAAGGATAAGCCGCAGTCGATCGAGTGGTTCAAGGCCGAGATCGAGTCCTTAGGCACCCTGCCCGTCAAGCTCGCGGCCCTACGCGCGAGCCGGGTGGAGCTGACCAGGGCGGTCCATGAGCAGATCGGTAAGACCGTCGAGGAATACCGCCGTCTGTATGAGCCGGTGCAGCAGTTCGTCAAGTCCGCTGCCCAGATGGAGATGCACCTGCCGCTGGACTTCAACGTGCGCATCGAAGAGTCGAACTTCCAGGAGCAGTTCTTCTCCCGCATCAATCGGCAATCGCGTGGTAGCTTCTCAGGGGTGGACGAGAGCAACCAACTCGTGCGCGGGCTGCTCAAAGAGGTCAACTTCGGAGACGTGGACTCGACCCTGAAATTCCTCGAGACCATCGACGACATGCTGCACTTCGATCGACGCGAATCCGGTGCCGGCCGCGAGACCCGGATCATCGATCAGCTCCGCAAGGGCGGTGAGCCCCAAGACATTCTCGACTACCTCTACGGCATGAGCTATTTGGCGCCGAGGTATTCGTTGACGTTCGATCAGCAAGAGATCAGTCAGCTCTCGCCCGGCGAGCGTGGCCTACTCTTGCTCGTCTTCTACTTGCTCGTAGACAAAGACGACATCCCGATCATCATCGACCAGCCCGAGGAGAACCTGGACAACCAGACCATCTTCAAGGTGCTTGTTAAGTGCATCAAGGCGGCCAAGCAGCGGCGCCAGGTCATCATGGTGACGCACAATCCGAACTTGGCCGTGGTCTGCGACGCCGAGCAAATCATTTACGCGACCTGCGACAAGGCGACGAATACTTTCAGCTACGTCTCTGGCGGTATCGAGTCGCCGGTGATCAAGAGCACCGTCGTTGAAATTCTTGAAGGCACCGAACCTGCCTTTAAGAATCGGAAGCGCAAGTACGGCCTTTGATGACGGTATGCTAGTGCGCTAAGGCCTTAAAGTCACCCTCGCTTGGACGAGATAGATAGCCGCGATCACAAAGCCTAATCCCCTGCCTCTGCGCTGTCTGCTTCCAGTCCCAAAAGTCGTTCAGTATCGCGACGTGGTACAGACACCCCGGCTCCATCGACTGAAAGAACCCGAGCTACTCGCCAGAGGACTGATGGCACCAGCCATCGACCTTACGTGCCGACCGCAATGGCCCTGAACTGTGAGATGTCGCCGAACGCCAATACGTAGGGGTTCTGCGTTGCGATGGGAAAGCGGCTCACAACGAAGTGCTTAATTTCGGTCAGGCCCAACTCCGCCAAAAGTGTTTGCTCGCGCGCGCTCTTTCTCGAGGGCCTTCCTGTAGGCCAGGTCGAGGTAGCGGTTGTAGCGAACGAACCTTCGTACGTCGAACTCGATCCGATTCAAGTTGACGAGGTTGTTCTTGCACTGAACGTTGTAGATCACGCCGCCGAGCTTCGCAACGACATCGAACTCCGCGCGCCCCACTCTCTTGATCTCCGTGACGTCGAACCCTTGAGCCCGCAGCGCTGCTTTGACCGAATTCTCGAAGATGAATCCGGAGCGTATCTGGTATCGACGAACTCGGTTCAGACAAACATTCTTCCAGTGGTTTGCAAATCGAGTGAGCAGGGTAATCGAAGTGATCAGGTCGCCACCGACTCGCGTGAACGGCGCGTAGGTACTGGTGTTGTCGATGTAGTCGGCGCCTTCAACAATTAGCGCCTTTTCGAGGGTCTCGGGAATCTTCTGTTCGGAACACAACTCGTCGAATCGCCTAACTGTCAGCCGAACGAAATACTCGTTATCAACGATAGGGAGCATACTGCGAATGAACGCGGCCAACTGACCATATGACGTCTCGTGGAGGTTGAACTCCATGTACGCCGCGGCGATTAACGCGAGATCGTTCTCCAGCGCGGCCTTGGAAAAAATCAGTCGGCGGTTCACTGAAACACGCTTCACCCCACTGAAATCGATATCGGTCATTTCGGTGATAGCTGTTCGCTCGGGCTCCAGAGACAACGAGTCCAGCCCGTTGAAGCTGTGGCTTGCCAAGATCCCCACCTCGTCGACGTCTAAGGCGAAGTCAGGGTACACCTGGGCCAGCATCAGGTTGTGATGCATCGACGTTGTTCCCAGACAGGCGGTCTCGATGAGGTAGAGGAACTGGTTGAGGCCGTCCAGCTCGTGCAGTCGCTTACTTCCCCGGCAGACACCAGGAATGGTGTGAAGGAGAGCCAGCAGATGCCTTCGGCGGGATTGCAGGTAGCCGATGGCCGCGCCGACGGTTGCCATTTCTCCAGCTGCAGGCAGCTGATTTGTCGCAAACGATGCTGCGATTGCGTGCAGCTGCATGAGCGTTTTCACCAGCCGCTGTGCTACCAATCGGGAGAAGCGCGACTCCAGTCCTGCTTTGATGGATAACAATGCCTGGATCACGCAGCTCACGTCAAGCAGGGCCAAGTCCACAATCTCTTCGAGGAGCGGCTCGCCACACATTTCTACCGGCAGGTTGATCAGCTCTTCGATACCGCGGAAGGTCGAGAACCAGACCTCGAATGTGCTTCTCGGCTCGAAGGGTGCCAGAGACGATTCGATGGCGTTTCGCGAGAGGGAAAGCGCCCGCATAACCTCGGCCTGCGCGGCCGCGCCTGTCAATCGTTGTCCTACCATCCGCTGGCCCCCTTGGTAAGGCGCTGAATCATTGTCCCGCGCTATCTTTGATTTGAGGCTGCATAATATAAAGTAGAACCGCCACCAGGGAGGTGGCCCTTGATCGCATCGCTTCGGTGTCCGCAGGTAGGCCCCAGAATCACTTGTATGCTCGTTCCGCCGCTATCAGTGGCCAGGATGGGTATTACATCCCAAACGGGGCGATCAGCTGTCGCTGGCGAAAGCAGCCCGAGAGGCCAAAAACCAATTCCCCTTGCTCATATGACCCATACGCAAACACTCGATCCAGCCCAAGAGATCCGCATTGAGGCGGTGCACCGAGGCTTCCTGTATCAGCATTTATATGCCGCCGCGTGTCTTCTTACTTCAGGGCAGATCGACGCAACTTCCGTGATGGTCGAGCGTGACGAAGACATTGAACTCATTACATCGGTAGGACGAACCTACATCCAGGTCAAGACGCGTAGCCAGGCAATCATGCCGGCGGATATCAAATCGGCTCTGGAACGGTTCGACGTGCTGCGGCAGGAGCACGTGCAGGGCCGGCGGCCGGGCCGAGCGACGTTCGTAGTGGTGGTCAACCGGGTCTTGGGACCGTCGTTGATTGAGCAGGTCGAGGCTGGAAAGCTGGCGGGCGACGTTGAAATCCTATGGCCAGGCCGCGTTTGTTCTGGCGACCTTTGTCAACTTCCGCCAGCTTGGGCAGATATCGATGAGGCAATCTCATGGTGCGTCGATCAAGCCGCGACAGTGCCACTCGCGATGCTAGCGCCTGACTCCCTCGTGTGGAAACTGGCTGGACGCGTCCAAGTCGCGGCCGCCGGGGAGGCGCCCCATGCGGATCACACCTTCGTGCTCGCCGATTTGCCGTCGCTATTCGACCAGATCCTGATTCAGCTGCAGGACTTCCCTGCGCCGCCTGAGCAGTACCGTCCCCAGGAGAACGAACCTCAAATCGACTCGAGCTCCCGGGTCCGGATCGTTTCCGGCTTCTCAGGCGCGGGAAAGACCGCATGGGCGTCACAGGCGGCCACCTTTATCAGCCACAACTGCGCGTACTTCGACTGCTCGGAGACGCCGGGGGAAGCCCTCGCCCTATCGCTGGTGCGTGAGCTGGCTGCCAAGTTGGCCGGCGCCGGTTCGGACGCCGCGCGGAAGATTTTGTTACCGGGCGCCACTGGCACCGAGTCACTGCGCCAGCTGGATATCTATTTCAAGCGCGAGGGACTCTCACCGATCGTTGTGCTGGACAACGTGCATCGTGTTTCGGCTGAGAGCCTCAAACGTATGATCGATGTCACGTCGGCGCTGAAGTTCGTGCTCCTGGCGCAGCCGCTTGGAACGTTGCCCGAGATCGAAGCCCTTCTGGGGGTGACACGAGAGCCGCTCAAAGGGTGGGGTGTCGACGATGTTGCGGCTGCGGCTGTTGGATGGGGATGCCGCGGAGATGCGCCCATTATGGGGCGTCTGAAGACGCTGACGGCTGGCATGCCTCTGTTCGTCAGGAGTGCCACCACGATTGCACGCGAAGAGTATGCAGGTCGCATCGACCAGATGTGCGACGCCGTCGACGGGTTGACTAACCTTACCCAAACCGCGCAAGAGGTCATCTTGGCGAAGGTTTTCGACGCGTTCCCCCTTGCCGCGCAACAGACGATCGCGGTTCTGAGCCTGTCCGATATTGGCATGCTGCCAACCGAGATCAACAAGCTGCTGGATGCGGCCCTAGAGATGAATGAACCAGCGGTTGCCGCCGTGATCCGCGCATTGCGAGCGGCTGGGGTAGTGGAGATCTATGGCAACAAGGAGATCCGACTGCATGACGCCATCCGTGTTGTGGGGAGCCAGCACCTCTCCAGCATGCCTGCAGAGGTCGCGTTACGGGCTCGCGTTGCCCTCAAGAACCTGATGGTCGAGGCGTTCGAGCGTGATCGCAACGCTGCACGCTTCTCGCTATACACGCGGCTGCTGCTGGCCACTGGGGACATCAAGACGCTGGTAGACCTCATCGGTGAAGAGATGTTCCACGAGATGGGCGTTGCCGTAGAGGTTTGGCACGGCTTAGAGGCGCTGGTCGCCAAGGTCGGATCGGACCCGGGTCAGCGGTACTGGGCTCTCGATGGTCTTGTCTTCTCGGACATGAAGCTCGGGCACGTGGATCGTCTGGCGCCGAGGTTGGAGGCAATGGAGCAACTGATCGATAGTGGCGCGCTAGGTGAGGACGAAGTTCTATCCTTCCTGATGAAGCGCATGCTCTATTTCGCGAACCAAGGTGACGAGGAGGGGGTTCGGCGCGCCATTATCGAGCTGGACAGCCGATTGCCGAACAAGCCTGTCCACCGGCGCGTCTTCCTCTACAACGCGGCAGCAGCGTTATTTCGCCTTCAGCGCTACAAAGACGCGATGGGGATCGTCGAACAGGTGATCGACGAGACGTTCGCGGTTCTTGGCATTCGGCCCGAGCAGGTTCTCGGTGCGAAGCAAGCCGCGCTCTGGGCGCTCATCAACAACCCGGAACTTGATCACGCGGACATCAAACGACTCGCCGATGCGCTCGAACTCAAGGCGATGGTGGCCGACAAGTTGAACGTGCTCACGCCTTTCTCGCGAATCCACGCCATGAAGTTCTATGACATGGCCGGCGCCATCGACTCGCTCATACGTGTCGGGCAAGACCTCACTGACGAGTTCGTCGCACGACGTGATTTCGTGGGCGCACGTGAGGTTCTTGAGAAGTACGTCATGCCAGTTGTCGTGGACAACCAACTACTGAATCGCCACTTGGATGTCCGTGCGCAGTACGCCGTCGTTCTGGCCTACTGCGGGTTGTACTCAGAGGCCGAGCGGGAGATGGAGCGGCTTCAAGCTTACGAGGCAGGTCTGACGCCCGGGGCCAGCATGACCCTTGCGAACCAGCGCCAGCTTATCGCGGAAATCAAGGCCAATCCGATACCGTCGTGTCGCCCGGGAACGCATCCTCTGGTAATCCAAAGGAGTAAGCCGATTTCCGCCGCGGTCAAGATCGGACGCAATGAACCCTGCCCTTGCGGTTCTGGCAAGAAATTCAAGAAGTGCGGCTGCGGTCTTGCCGGATAAGCGTGGTGTGCTCACGAGTGCCATCGTCAACCGCCTACCCAGAATACTCCCGGTGCCGGACCACCCTCTAGTTAAGCTTTCTCCATTCCGGACCATATCGACGCAGGTTGCTCGTGATGCGGCCTCTACATACGCTTACTGACAAACTGACGGCGCGCGCTAGCGGAGCCGCCGAACGACGTTTAACCCTGCAAAGGAACGCTTCCTGCGGGTGCAGAGTACTTGTTATGGGTCACTCCTACCCCCGATAACGACGTCTAATCGCCCTGCCCTGATGCCCGTTTTCGGCCAGTGGCGCCCCCTGTCGCAACGCGCCGCGCTGCGCCGTGCGGGAACGGGTAGAATCTGTCAGGGCGACAGGCATCTTTAACAGGAGCGATTGGGTGAGCCGTGATCGGGATATCGAGCGCACGATCCGGAACGGCGAGCGCAACCAGTACGCCAAACACCTAGTCCACAATTGGTGCCGTCATGCCCGCGTGCAGAAGTTTGGTGGCACCGGCCTGATCGAGATGCAAACCGGCCTGCCCATCGGACACCACGCCATGCTGTGCGATTTCGCCGCGGCCTCGGGAATGGCAACCTGGCTGCTGGAAGAATCCGCGGTGCGCTTCCATGACGCCAATTGCGTGAGCTGCCCGCATCGTGTGCCGGTCGGGTTGCCCAACCTCGCCATGCTGGTCGCGCAACGCGACGCTGATCGCCAGGACGCACAGCTGCGTGCGCAGGAAGCACAACGCGTCAAGGAGGCGGCCCTGCGTGCCCGCGCGGCCGTCCGCGCCGAGCTGCGCACGATTTTGCCGGTCCTTGCCAAGACCTTCATGGACGATCTGGACCGGCTCGATGCCGATCGCAACGATCAGGCGGCCACCCGCGTGATCGAAAGCGCCCGCTTGGCACCGGAAGTGCTCGTGCCAGCGCTGACCGAATACCTGTTCTCGGTCCTCGAAGGCGATGACCACTGGTTGGAGGCGGTCGGGCTGACCCTTCTGGCCGACACGCCGGACCAGCCTCGACTGGTCCGCTGCGCGATGAAATGTCTGCGACAGGGGTATGCTCTCGACCTCGCCGCCGCGACGGTGATGCAGCGACTGAACCACATCGATGTCGCTGATGTCGCCGAGGCGGTCATCGGCCTGGCGTACGTCGCGACGCCACCACGTTCGGAGTTTGGTCGCCCCCACCACAACGACGGCGATCCGAATCCGCTGACCCAATTGGCGGATCGTTTTCCCGAGGTCGTCGAACGAGGCCTGCTCGCCTTGCTCAACCGCCGCGATCAACTCCGGGTGGGCGTGACCATCCGGGCCATGGGCCTGCTGATCACCAGGAACGAGCGTTGGGTCCGCCCCTTCTTGCGCCCTCTCGCGGGGCACCTGTCTCGGCTGGACGTTCTGGTCGAGATTGAGCGCGACTCCGAAATCCGCCAGATTGCCCATGACCTACAGGCGGCTTTGGCCGATGCTTTCCTGGCGGCCCCCGACCTCGCCGATGTAGAACTGATGCGCCAGTTCGAGAGTGCCTCGGATGAGGGCGAAGGCCGCGTGGCGGGTGTCTACGAGCACGTGCTGCGCCACGCGCATCGCGATCGTGACGCCGCGCCCGTTGTGGAGCCGGTCCACACCCATGCGTTCATCGTGGCGATTCGACGGCTGGCGACGCTGTCGGCGACCTCGGACAACAGCGCGGTCACTCAGCAGGTCCTGGACGCGTTACGACGTCCGGATGCAGCGCTGGTACCGGCCGCGAAAGCGGCGATGGACGTGTTGCTGGGCACTGCCGCGCTTCTCGATTCCAAACTGCAGGCGCCAGAGCCAGAGCCCAGGATCCTGGCGCCGCTTCATCCGCTGGCAGAAATGGAAAAAGCCAACCGCCGCTCGAGCCTATGGTATCTACGAGCGGCGCTGCTTGAGCTGGCCACCCACGGCGCGCTCGCCGATGCCGAGGGACTGGCCCGCTTCGAGGCGTTTCTCAGCCAGCGCCGCCTGCTCGGCGACTCGTTCGAGGCGGCGATCATGCGGGAGATCTCGCCGCTGCTCGCGACCAGCGCCGGACTCAAGGCTATGCTGCCTCTGTCTCTTATACACATCT